>JBDTKB010000048.1:0-14469 GCA_039935555.1 Ginsengibacter sp.
TCTCTAATTGGCCCACAACTTCATTCATTTCTTCTTTAGATTCATAAACCATTTTTCTAAATGGATTTGTGTAATCTTTCGCTCTTGATGAATAAATTTCTTTGCTCATCCAGTTTTTTGTATCCACCGATTTTTCAAGCAAAGTTTTAAAAACCTCCGGCGTAAATTGTTTAGCCGTAATGTTTTCAATTTCCAAAAGAGAAGTATACGCATGGACCAGTTTATCTTTTTTATAATCAGCGCCAACTTTTTTATAATAATTATGAACTTGTATCCACGTATTTATTTTATTCTTTTTAATATCATTTTTTAATTTATCAACGTCGGAAGTTGTCATTAACTGTCCTCCAATGTTTAGCCATTTTGGTCTTTGTATTCTAGTCGGGATACTCTTTTTTAATTCATCAAAAGACGAAAATTTATTTTCAAGTGCATATTCTATTAACTGTGTAACGCCATAGTAGGCTATCAATTCTCTAAATAAATTAATCACCTGCGGCACTTTTACTATTTCCGTTTTCCGCTGGCTGTTTTCTAAACCGGTTGTGTAATAATTTCCTTTTTCATCCGGTTTTAATTTTGATAATAATTCAAGTGCATCAAAAATTTCGTTAACGGTGTCGGGTGCCAGGTAGTTATTTTCTATTGTTTGAATTTTTTTTGTTCGCTTATCCCTGTCTTCAATTTTCCAGGTGTTGCGCGCCAGCGCATACATGTTATACATAAACCAATAACCCGGCATAATAACCAGTTTGTCATTACTTACATCGTTGCTAACAAGGCTGAAGGGTAAAGATATATTCAGCTCAAAAGGAAAATCTGCTTTTGATAAAATTGTGAAAGACGCAAATTTAGAATTGTGTTTCAAGCTCACGCATAGCCCAGGCCAAAACCCACGGCCTGCAATAATTTCACCATCAGCGCTGCGGCTGTTATGGTTACTTCCAATAGTTGCACCCGCAGCAATATTGCTCTGCCCCATTATTAGTGAGGCACATAAAAATGAATTGTTATGATGTTGTTCATGCCCTGGAAAGATCAATGAATTCAATACTTCGCAACAGGAAATTGTAGAGTTATTGCCCAGGTATGAATTAAGAAGACGCGCCCCATATTTCAATTGAGAATGCGATGCCATTACAAATCTTACGGCTTTTACGCCATAAAAAATTCTGCAACCATAACCAATAATTCCGTTAACAATTTCGCAACCCTCACCTATCTGCGTAGTGCGCTCTTTATCACTATTAATCGTTAGGTTTTTTAATTTATTTGCACCTTTTAAGTAAGCATCGGTTCCCACGCAAACATCTTTTACGATATTACAATCCTTTATTACAGACCGGTCTCCAACGGTTCCATAATACCCGCGTTTTTTGCTAAATTCTTTTTGTGTTAGTTCTATAAATCGTTCCAGTAATTCTTTATCATCGCGATTGCTACTCCATAAAAAAGCATCGCCCGGTAACATTCTTTCAAATGGAATTACGCGCCTGCCGCCGGTTTCATTACGAACCTCCATCCATACCCTTGTCAATTCGCTCTCACCATCTTTTAAAATGCCGTTTCCAAATTTTGCATAATCTGTTGCAGCAAGTTCGTTCACGTTTGCGATCATTACTTCATTTCCTATAATGTAATGACTTAAATAATGAGCATTATCAATGCAAACATTGTCGCCGAAATCGCAACTGATGATCGTACTATTGTACAAACCCACAGGCATGCGAAGATTATGAAATTCAAGGTACCAGGGCTCTAGTTTTCCTATACGAACGAGGCCAAAAAATTTACAGTTTTTTACAAGCAGTGGATCAAATGCATCAGAAACTAAAAGCTTATTCCAGTCGTCCGAGTGGTTTCCATTGAGAATTAAAATTTCTTTCTCGGCACTTGTAAGCATGCGATAATTAATACCATTCTTATTTTGTTTATTCCGGAGATAATACTCATCTTCTCCGGCAGGTAAATATTTTGAATCAATAAAATTATAACCTAAATTATTTACCGGGTGTTTTGTTATTATATTCATGTCGCGCGATCCAATTGAAGAAAACTTTAAATAGTAATTTTATAGGGCCATTTATTTAATTGAAGGAGCACTATTCTACTGTAACAGATTTCGCCAGGTTCCGTGGCTTATCTACGTCACAGCCTTTTGCTACACCAATGTAATAGGAAAGTAACTGTAAAGGAACAACACTTAATACCGGCGCAACGATTTCGTCAGCAGGGGGAACAATAAAAATATCATCCGCCATCGAAGGAATTGTTTCATCACCTTCAGTTATAATAGCGATAACCTTTCCTTTCCTCGCTTTTATTTCCTGTATGTTACTTACAATTTTTGCATGGTACTCATCCTTGGTGGCGACAAATATAACCGGAAGATTTTCGTCTACAAGAGCGATGGGCCCGTGCTTCATTTCGGCTGCGGGGTATCCTTCGGCATGTATGTAAGAAATTTCTTTAAGCTTTAGGGCTCCTTCAAGTGCAATTGGAAAATTATAACCCCTTCCGAGGTACAAAGCGTTTGCCACATCTTTGTATTTTTCTCCAATTGTTTTTAAGAGTTCACTATCTTTTAAAATGGCTTCTACTTTTTCGGGAAGCTCTTCCATTTCTACAAGAAGCCTGGAATATCTTGATTCATCAATAGTCCCTTTTTCCTTTCCTATTTTAAGAGCGATCATCAATAAAACTGCCAATTGAGCGGTGAAGGCTTTCGTGGAAGCAACGCCTATTTCCGGCCCCGCGTGCGTATATGCGCCAGCGTGAGAAGCACGGGCTATTGAGGAACCTACCACATTCACAATTCCAAAAATAAAAGCCCCTTGTTCTTTTGCCTTCTCAATGGCAACGAGTGTATCTGCCGTTTCGCCACTTTGGGAAATTGCAATTATAACGTCGCCTTTATTTACTATGGGATTTCGGTACCTGAATTCGGAGGCATATTCCACTTCAACGGGTATCCGGCATAGTTCTTCTATAACATATTCAGCTACGAGGCCTGCGTGCCAGCTCGTTCCGCAGGCAATAATAATGTACCGCGGTGCTGAAATAAGCGCCTTAATATTATCCTGGATCCCCTTCATGGTGATGGTGCCTTTCGCAGCGTCTAACCTTCCCCGTAAGCAATCATAAATTGTAGAAGGCTGTTCATGTATTTCTTTCAGCATAAAATGATCATAACCTCCTTTTTCAATTGCAGCCAATTCTATATCAAGCTTTGATATGTAAGGAGTTTGCTTTTCATTTCCAAGGTTTTTGAGAATCAATTCGTCTGCCTTAATAACCGCAATTTCATAATCATTTACATACACAACTTCTTTTGTATACTCAAGCATTGGTGTTGCATCTGATCCCAAAAAGTGTTCTCCCTTTCCATTACCAATTACCAATGGACTTCCTTTTCGTGCTGCTATAATCGTGTCCGGATTATCCTGGTCCAGCAATAAAATAACGTATGCTCCGGAAACTCGTTTCAATGCAATTCTAACTGCTTCTTCCAACGGGCATTTTGTATTTTTTTGTATTTCTTCAATGAAATTAATAAGCACCTCTGTATCAGTTTCACTTTTAAAGGTGTAGCCTTTATTTACCAGTTCTTTTTTTAATTGACCGTAATTTTCGATAATACCGTTATGAATCATCGCAAGTTTACCGCCGGCACTTCTGTGCGGATGCGCATTAACATCACTAGGCTCTCCATGTGTGGCCCAGCGTGTATGGCCAATGCCAATGTGCGCATGAAGGCTTTGGCCAAGCAGCGTTTGCTCCAATTCAGCAACTTTACCCTTTTTTTTATAAACTAAAAGGCCGTCATCATTTATTAATGCAACGCCAGTGCTATCGTATCCGCGATATTCTTGTCTTTTAAGCCCGGTAATAATAATTGGGTAGGCTTCTCTTGGCCCAATGTAACCAACAATTCCACACATAAATTATCCTGTTTTAATTTTAGTTTTTATTAAGAACGATGATTTTTTGATCACCAGATTCTTAAAATGAATTCCACATCCATATCACTGCAATTTAATCAAAATGTTACCAGTTGAGGTAATCCATAAATTTGCGCCGTCTTGAATTTAAAAAAAATCGAAAGAACAGTCGCCAACACAGGTGTTTATTTATATGCCGGAAGACTTTCAAGATTGAGCTTGAAAAAACTTACCGTGAAGAAATTTTGCGATAATTAACAAGTAGTTTTAGAATATTTAAACAAAACATAGCGATACTGATCCTGATAAACTGCGGTAAATTGAACAAGATATTTATATATTTCTATCCTATAAACCATTTCCCTTTAGAAAAAATAAGGCTACATTAAAAAAAATAATAAGCCCGGTAACGTCTACAAGAGTTGCTACGAAAGGCGCGGATGAAGAAGCAGGATCTGCTCCTAATTTTTTTAAAAGAATAGGGAGCATGCTGCCGGCAAACGAACCCCAAAGCACAACACCTACCAAAGAAAAGCTCACAGCCAGGGATATTAGTAACCAGTGCAATCCATAAATGTCGGTCATTATCCCGTGGTGCATGAGTAAACTCCATAACGAAATTCTGCAAAATCCGATGCAGCCTAAGATCAATCCAAGAACTAAGCCTGATAAAATTTCCCGGCGCATAACCCGCCACCAATCTGCAATGGCTACCTCACCAAGCGCCATTGCCTGGATAATTAACGTAGAAGCCTGCGAACCGCTATTGCCTCCGCTGCTCATGATGAGAGGAATAAAATTGGTCAGCACGATCATTTTTGCAAGTTCATCATTATAAAATGCCATTGCTGTTGCGGTAAGCATTTCACTTAAAAAAAGTATAATCAGCCATCCAACTCTTTTCTTTATCAGGCCAAAAAAAGGCGTTTCCAAATAGGGCTGGTCCAGCGCTTCGGCACCACCTATCTTTTGAATATCTTCACTAAATTCTTCGTTGGTTACCCAAAGCACATCATCAATAGTGACAATGCCAAGTAACACATTATAATCATCTACAACGGGCAAGGCTACACGATTATTCATTTTGAAAACTTCGTTCGCTTTTTCCTGGTCATCATTAACATTTAATTCGATGAACCGTCCGTCCATCATCTCACTCACTTTTTTGTCAGGATGCGCCAAAATAAATTCCCTGATCCTAATATCATCCAGTAACTCTCCATGCTTATTAATCACATAAATAACATCAATGGTTTCAGTATTTTTTCCCACCTGCCTGATGATATCCAACACTTCAGCAACGGTGTTGTATTCGTGAACATAAACATAGTCGGGGGTCATCAGGCGACCCACACTATTTTCGGGATATCCAAGGAGCGAGAGGGTAATTTTCCTTTCCTCAGGCGTCAATGCTTTCACCAATTCCCTTACCACTTCGTTTGGTAAATCTTCCAAAAAATCTGTCCGGTCATCGGGTTGCATTTCGTTTAGGAGTTCTGCACTTCTCGTAGGCGGAAGATCCTTAATAATTCTTTTTTGATTCGAATGTTCCAGTATTTTAAAAAGACTTGCCGCACGGTGAATGGAAAGATGATTCATGATTTCAATCTCGCGGTCTTCGTTTTCCTCTATGAGCTCGGCAACATCACTTATGTTTTGCTGATTCAAAAATTCCCTGATAGCAGCTTCATCGCCATTTTTTAGAATTTCTTCATATTGATTTTGTATTGAAATTTCTTCTTCTGTCATTTTGTATTGATCTTCCGATTATGTCGCAAATTAATTTATTTTACAATAGTTATTCAATTAATGAAATGATAAAGCCGTATTTATATTTAAAACATGTAACGCTAAAAGGAAGAGGCGTTTTTACGAAAGAAAAGATTGATAAGAATATATTGATTGAAGAATCTCCTGTAATTGTAATGAGTGGTGAAGACAGGAAATTACTTGATAAAACATTGCTTCACAATTATATTTTTGAATGGGGAATAAACAAAGACAAATGTTGTATGGCTTTGGGTTTGGTGCCAATGTATAATCACAATTATGAAAGTAATTGCGAATATTTTATGGACTATGAAAAGGAAATTATCCAGGTTAAAACAATGCGCCTCATCAAAAAGGGAGAAGAGCTTACAATAAATTATAACGGAAATTGGAATGATAACAAAAAGATATGGTTCGATGCGTTATAAAAATTGAAATCGCAAATCGTGTGATAATCCTATCAAATTTTTTGAATTCTTTTCCGGGTAAAGAGAGTCTCCGTGTTCCGAAAATTAGAGGGGTTTTATTTATAAAAAACTTAAATTTTCTAACGCAATTTATGAATGTGAATATTCGTTGTTACTTTTACTAAAAATAAAAACAATGGAAATTACGAATGGCAAATCAGATTTTTCTAAGATAACTTATGCTCCCACAGGTGAGCAATCCAGCACCCGCACTTTTCTTGCCAATGTCTTTCTACTAATGTTCGTCGCGCTTGGAGTTTCGGCATTAGTTGCATGGCAATTCTCGATAAATACTTATTTATTAAGTTATCTTATTTCACCCACCGGACTTACAGGTTTAGGAATGATAACGATGTTTGCGCCTTTGGGTTTTGTTTTAATAATGTCACTTGGTTACCGAAGACTTTCCGCCCCGGCGCTGTTGGCTTTGTTTATAGCATACGCAGTTATCAACGGCATTACATTTAGCTTTATTTTGATGGCCTATACGCCCGGTTCCGTATTTGGCTGCTTCTTATCTGCTTCGGCTATGTTTGGCGTGATGGCGTTTATGGGTTATACTACCAACCAGGATCTTACAAAATTTGGGCGAATTTTAATGATGGGTTTAATTGGTACGTTGATCGCAATGGTGATTAATTTTTTCCTTCACAGCAGCCAACTGGATTATATAATCAGCATTATTGGGGTGATGGTTTTTACAGGCCTTACTGCTTACGATGTGCAGAAACTTAAAAGAATTGGAGAAGGTTTGGAATATAGTGACGTGTCAGCCGCTGATACTAAAAAGATGTCCGTTCTTGGGGCATTAAATCTTTATCTTGATTTTATCAATATATTTCTTTTCTTGCTTCGCTTGTTTGGAGGAAGAAGAAACTAAATGATGCCTATTTCAAAGGCAATAAAAAAGCGAAACATTTCAACGTTTCGCTTTTTTATTAAATCAATATTTAAGATTGATTAATTACTATTTGCAAAATCTCTGCGGATAATATTTAATGCTCCCCCGGCTTTGAACCATTCAATTTGTTGCTCATTATACGTATGATTTACCAGGAAGCTTTCAGAAGTACCATCCTTGTGGTTTAAATGAACTACCAAAGGTTTATTTACCGCAAAAGATGTTAATCCGGTGATATCAATTGAATCATCTTCCAGGATTTTATTATAGTCTTCTTTGTTATCAAAAGTGACTCCTAACATTCCCTGTTTTTTCAGGTTTGTTTCATGAATACGTGCAAACGATTTTACAAGTACAACCCTTACACCCAGGTGCCTTGGTTCCATTGCGGCATGTTCCCTTGATGATCCTTCTCCATAATTTTCATCACCAACAACTATTGATCCAACGCCAACTGCTTTATAGGCTCTTTGTGTAGCAGGCACGGGTCCATAAACCCCTGTTAGTTGGTTCTTTACAAAATCTGTTTTATCATTAAAAAAATTAACGGCTCCAATAAGCATGTTATTTGAAATATTATCGATGTGCCCCCGATATTTTAACCATGGCCCTGCCATAGAAATATGATCAGTTGTACATTTTCCTTTGGCCTTAATTAATAACTTCAAACCCATCAGGTCAGTGCCTTCCCATGCGGGAAAAGGGTCAAGGATTTGTAACCTGTCGGAAGTGGGGGAAACTAAAACTTCGATATTACTACCATCCGCCGCCGGTGATTGATAGCCTGCGTCATCCACTGCAAATCCTTTTAAAGGCATTTCAATTCCTTGAGGTTCTTCCAGCTTTATTTTTTCGCCTTTCGTATTTGTCAGGTAATCCGTAAGTGGGTTAAAAGTCAGGCTGCCGGCAATTGCCAGGGCTGTGGTTATTTCGGGCGATGCGACAAATGCGTGCGTATTTGGATTACCATCGTTTCTCTTCGCAAAATTCCGGTTATAAGAAGTAAGAATGGAATTTTTTTGAGTTGGATCCTGAGAATGCCTTGCCCACTGTCCTATGCACGGGCCACACGCGTTAGCCAGAACTACTCCGCCCATTTTTTCAAAAATACCAAGGTATCCGTCTCTATCTACGGTATACCTTACTTGCTCCGAACCCGGCGTGATCGTAAATTCTGATTTAGCTTTCAAGTCATGATCAGTAGCCTGTTTCGCTATTGAAGCTGCCCGCGTAATGTCTTCATAAGATGAGTTCGTGCAAGATCCTATCAATCCAACTTCCAATTTTTCGGGCCAGTTATTTTCCTTTACTGCCGCGGCAAATTTTGAAATCGGCCAGGCTAGATCGGGAGTAAAAGGCCCGTTAATATGAGGCTCCAGTTCCGATAAATTAATTTCAATTACCTGGTCAAAATATTTTTCAGAGTCTGCATAAACTTCTTTATCACCTGTAAGATGTTTAGCAACTGCGTCGGCTGCATCTGCTACTTCAGCCCTTCCGGTTCCTCTAAGGTATTCAGCCATTTTTTTATCATAACCAAAAACTGATGTAGTTGCTCCAATTTCTGCACCCATATTGCAAATGGTACCTTTTCCTGTGCAGGAAAGAGATGTGGCGCCTTCTCCAAAATATTCAAGTATAGCGCCGGTGCCACCTTTTACCGTGAGTATTCCTGCAACTTTTAGAATAATATCTTTTGATGCAGTCCAGCCACTAAGCTTGCCCGTTAGTTTTACACCTATAAGCTTTGGAAATTTTAGCTCCCATGGCAAACCAGCCATCACATCGCAAGCATCTGCGCCACCAACGCCGATGGCTACCGTTCCTAATCCGCCGGCATTTACCGTATGCGAATCCGTTCCAATCATTAGCCCTCCGGGGAATGCGTAATTTTCTAACACTACCTGGTGAATAATACCCGCTCCGGGTTTCCAAAAGCCAATGCCATATTTATTTGATACCGACGCCAGGAAATCATAGACTTCTTTATTTTGAGATTTAGCGCGATTTAAATCGGAAACAGCGCCCGTTTCTGCCTGGATTAAATGATCGCAATGCACCGTTGACGGAACCGAAACAGTTGCTCTGCCCGATTGCATGAATTGCAACAACGCCATTTGCGCGGTGGCATCTTGCATCGCCACTCTGTCGGGCGCAAAATCTACATAGTCTTTTCCTCTTTCATAGGTTTCGGTTGCATCGCCTTTCCAAAGATGTGTATATAAAATTTTTTCAGTGAGTGTTAGCGGATGATTTACCACTTTACGGGCTGCGTCTATTTTTTTGCCATAACTACCGTAAAATTTCCTGATCATGTCTAAATCAAATACCATTTTTATTATTTTATAATTAAAAAATTTGAACGTAATCTTTTTCCAAAAGCTATTATTTGCAAATTTACTTAAATTCAAGTCATCATTTTCTTCTAAAACAAGTACTTTTTAATTTCCGGTATTTTCCTCGCGGCTTTCCCGGAACTTGATTTAAGAAACAGGCCTATGGGAGAATATATTAAAGAATAAAATTGCTTTCAAATAAAGCCAGCTTTAATCCGTTAAAGAATAAATTGTTTCTATAATACAATCATAAAAATTACTTACCATATATTTGTGAGAGCAATTATTTTTAGTTTTGGATTATGTATAAATTAAAACACTTTATCGAATGGCAGCTATTTGGAGTTTGCACTGCCATTGGTGAAAGAGTGGGCATTGCCACCTCTGTCATAAGAAAGAATTTTATTTATCTGTCTTTCTTAACTCTTGGATCTCCCGTGATCTTCTACTTGTTCTTTGCTTTTTGGATGAACATCAAAAACTATATCCAAAGATCAAGGCGCAATCCCGTCCGCTACTTATAATTTTAGAAAATATTTTCCAGTCCTTTAAGTTTTTCAGAACAACGATTGTCCTATCTATAATTTTATTTTAAATTATTAAGTGTATTTTTTACAAATAATTGTCATTAAAATTGCATTATCCCATTTTGATCGTTATCTTTAGCCTTCCCCCGCTTTAAATCCATTTTCTTCCGTATTCTTTTTTATTTAATTATTCGTGTGCGAAATTTTCGAAATTTCCCAAAAAGTTTTATTCCCGTTCATTGTTTAAATTCAGCAGCCTGCCTTTGTTCCAGGACTTCAATTCTATTTTATAATTTTTTCTATTTTGTTTTGTGAGATGGTCATCATCTAAAGACAGCAACTCCGGGCTGCCAGCATTACGCCAGCATGTGTACCAATAATCGGAAACGTCGCGGATGGAAAGCCGCAATTGGTCTTCAACCATGGAGCCCATTGCCTGGTTGAAGGTTGATACGTACTCTTCTGAAAAAACGGGCTGGTTATAAGATAGCACTAATTTCCCTGAGGCGTCTTTTTTGTAAAGATTATCCTTATTAAAATTTTGCCTTGTAATTTTTTCAATAGCAAGCAAAGTGTCTTCAAGTGAATGAGACTGTTGAATCATATTCCATGTTTCTGTAGCGATGTCCGGAATATATTTTGAAGGCGCTGTTTTAAAATTATAGTTGTTGCCTAACTGCTCAGGAATTTGCGATTCCCACAACGCGTGAACGCCTTTTTGATTGGTGAGTTGGCCGTTAAAATTTGAGGCGGTGTGAAGTGGCATGTGGGCATCGGCAACATAATGCCCGAGCTCTGCCGAAATGAAAAGTATTTCTGATTTATTTCTCTTTTTAAATGCCAGGGTTAGTTTGTCTGAAAGGCTTTCAATATACCATGGCAAGTAACCTGTCTTATTTAAAAAGGTGCTATCATATTTTGAAAAAGCTTCTTTGGTAGTTTTGGGGAAAGCGGAAATTGGTATGTTGCCAAAATCCTCAATGTCAATGTAATGTCGCGGGCTTTCTGCTTTATCATTTAAAACACCTCTTCTTAAATCCGGAACCACGGCTGCTTCTGTTATAAAATCGATATGGTTATAATAAAACACTCTCATACTGTCTGGCAGGGTAAATACTGATGCCCTGTTTATGTGTTTGTGGCCCCATGCGCCCCAGGCAAATAATAATTCTATACTTGCTGAAAGCAAAAACAAGGTGATTAAAATTTTGGAAATTTTTGGTTTCAAAATGTAATTTTTGGTTTAAAAATAGGTTGATATTCGTGACAACTTAGCAATTTTTATAGACATAATTCAAAATGAAAATGAATTCACAAAATAAAGGATCGGTTATATTGAGGTCAATTATTATTTATTTTTTTTTAAATTTGTAGAACCGTACCTCCCCAACGATCGAAACAAATGACACCAAATGCTCTTACGATAGAACATGGGCAACCGTCAGTATTTATAAAAGAAGTTGCCAGCCCTGCAAAGGTGCGTGTTGATAACAGTACATTAATTATTAATAGTAAATTGGTTTCGGGCTTTTTTAAAACATTTTCTTTGGATAATAGCATTGAATGTTTATGTGCCAAATATAACGCCAGGGAAGATTTTTACGTGAATAAAATTCCTACAATTTCTGAATTTTTTACCCTCAGGATTCACGAAGTTTCGACAGGGGCTAAACCATTCACCTTGAATAAAATTGAAGGTGAAGCCCAGGACCAAGGTCTTTCTCAGCAAATATTGCTTCTAAGTTCACTTAAAAAATTTGCTTTTTCTCATTGCAAAAATTCAAAAATAAAAACACTTGAAATTGCGATACCACGTGAATATTTTTTCAGCAGGCTAAATTTTTCCTGTTCCTATGACACTTTAAAAAAGTATCTCGGAACCAAATATGGACAAGACTCTATTCAAATCAGCAATTCGGTTTTTGGAAATATCTTTCGACGAATTACCGGCGAAATAGACAAGCCAACTGCCGCGAATGATTCAATTAAACAAAATATCAAAAGATTGCTTGCGGTGTTCTTTTCTGATATAAATGAAAGGCTAAATGATTTTGCGGAATATGAAAAAATAAAAATTTCAAGAGAAGAAGTTTTGCGCCTGATGGCTGTAAGAAAATATTTGGACAGAGATATGGGTTTTTCGCCTCCAAATTTTTCTTTGCTAACTAAAATGGCTCTAATGAGTAGCACATCACTTAAGACTAAGTTTAAAAAAATGTACGGAACTACTTTATTTGAATACTTTCAGCGCATGCGTATGCAGCGTGCCCGTATCCTTTTACTTACCCATAAATTCTCTGTAAAGCAGGTGGGCAATCAACTCGGATATTCTAATCTGAGCAATTTTACAATTGCTTTCAAAAAGGAATTTCATCACCTTCCACATGAACTTATAAAGTAATATTAAAATTGTCGTTTGCAGCTAGATAAACCAACTTATGTGTAGCTTGAAAAGGTATAAATTGGTACCTTTGTGAAGGTAAAGGCCCGCGCAATATAATATTATAATTCTATGAAAAACCGGGTAAAAGAACGCTCTTATTTTCATTAAGAGTGTTTTTTTTTATAGCAAATTCCAGATGGCTCAAATCTAAATATCTAACCTTCTACTTTTACTTGATTTTGCTTTTGATTTCGAGCAACTTCCATGCAAGATTTACCGAAAGTTTCACAAGCGGTAATTGTTAAAGTAAAGATTTTATCTTCATCTTCAAATTTATTCAATTCGTTTACACACATATGGCAGATTTCGGCACATACTTCGCATAAATTTTTAAAAAAGGGAGAACGTTGGGCTTCAAACTTTATGCACTGCGCGCACATTTCAGATGTATCTCTGCATATATTTATTGAACTTATGTATTTTCCGTTTTGAATGCTCCAGGAAATAAATTCCTCGCATAACTTCCAGCAAGTCAAACACTTTTGCATCCAGTTAAAATGCTCTTGTTTCTGTAACCATTTTATGTCACTCATAATCGATAATATTTCTACTTATGAAACACAAGAAATTTTTCTTTGATACTAAATTTACAACAAAATGGAAATTTGTGCAAACGCTTTTAATTTTTAAAAACGCCTTTAATAATCGCTTGCCGGTTTTTGTTTTTTTTGGGATTGCCTTTTCAATTTGTCCTCCTCTTCCCTGGTTAAGGGAGTGGTTGGCTTTTTATCAGTGATTTTACCGTCAATATTTTTTACACGATTTTTCGAAGTGTCTTTCTTGAACTCGTCAGCCATATTTACCGGGCCAATCACTTTTTTTTCCTGGGCAGTCGGGTTACTATTTTTTGACTGGTCAGAAGTAAAATCTGATTCTACAGGAACGTTACTTCCACCATTTTCATAATCTCCGGCATCTCCATTTCCCTGGTCTTCCGTAAAGTCGCTACCCTGGCCCTTCTTTACTAAGCTTGAAAAATTCTGATCAGCGTAAATGGGATCATTATTTAATTCTGCAGGTTTTTGAAACGTTGCTTTAGGGTCGATCCCCAATTTTTTATCTGCGTAAACTTTTTGCATAAAAAAGGCCCATTCCGGCATTGCCATATCATTACCTCCATTTGTCCACCCATTTCTTAAATGCAAAAAAGGATCATCGCAGCCCACCCACGCGCCAGCAATAATCTGGGGCGTATAGCCCATAAACCAACCATCAGTATTATCATTAGTAGTGCCTGTTTTCCCGCCCATGTCACTATTTATTCCATATCTCCATCTCATAGCTCCGCCGGTTCCATAATCAACAACCCCCTGCATCATTTTATACATTGTATAAGCGTCAACTTCGCTTATAACCTGCTTTGATTCTGACTCAAAGGATTGGATCGTGTTTCCGCTTTTATCTTCGATGCGGGTAATTAATATTGGCTCAGTGTTAAAGCCGCGGTTTGGAAACATTGAATATGCTCTCAACATTTCTATAAGCTTAATATCTGCAGAACCGAGCGCAATTGATGGCACAATTGGTATGTCACTCTTGATGCCACACAGATGGGCAAACTCTGCCGTTTTTTTTGGGCCAATGCGGCTCATTAAATCCCATGCTGCTACGTTTAAAGATTTTGCAAGACAATAGGCCATTGTACCGCCAGCGCCGGAAAAAGTCTTATTGGCCAAAGTAATCGACTTTCCACCGAGTTGGCTTTCGGGTGTAAGGCCAGCGTCAGTAAGGGCAAGTGTGTATAACAGAGGTTTAAAAGTAGAACCAACTTGCCTGTTAGCTGTAACGTGATCGTATTTGAACCATTTAAAATCAATGCCGCCAACCCAGGCTTTCATTTCACCAGTTACCGGATCCATTACGGCAAAGGCGGTTTGCATCATTTGCTTGAAGTATTTTATAGAATCTAAAGGGGTCATCACGGTATCAGTCTCACGTTTCGAATTCCAGGCAAACACTTTCATTTTTACGGGCTCGTTAAATGATTTTCTTATATCCGCGTCTTTTATCCCTTCCTCTTTCATATACCGCCAGCGCTCACTGTCTTTCATAGCTCTATCTAAAATATCTTCATGGCCCTTCCA
>JBDTKB010000049.1:0-7208 GCA_039935555.1 Ginsengibacter sp.
GAAGCACCATATTTTTACCGGTGAAGCCAAACCAAATGTGATTAGGTTACTACCGTCTCTTGCTTTGACAAAGAATGATGCCGATAAATTTTTAACCGCACTGCGCGATGAAATTGTTCAACTTTCAAATAAATATAAAGGAGCAGCGGTGTCCTGATTCAGTATGTTATTAATTATATCTTTACCGCTTAATTAAAGAAACACTTTGAAGAATTTTCTTTCAGTAAAAGATGCCGGAAATGTTGATGCACTCGTACAATCAGCAGTAAACTTTCGTAACAAACCACTCTTAAAAAAAGAACTTGGAAACGGAAGGCGTTTAGGATTAATATTTTTGAATCCCAGTATGCGCACGCGGTTAAGCACGCAGCTTGCAGCCCAAAACCTTGGTATGGAAGCGATTGTTTTTAATGCTTCCCAGGATGGCTGGTCGCTTGAATTTGAAGAAGGCGCCATCATGAACGGAACCAGCGTAGAGCATGTGAAAGATGCTGCGCCTATCCTTGGCCGTTACTTTGATATTCTTGGCGTTCGAACATTTCCCTCTCTAAAAAACAGGGAAGAAGATTATGCGGAGTTTGTAATGAACCAATTTGTAAAATATTCCGGCATTCCAATAGTAAGCCTGGAGAGCGCGACGGTACATCCTTTGCAAAGTCTTACAGATATTATTACCATTCAAGATCATTTGCCGATAAAAAATAAAGCGAGACCTAAAGTGGTTTTAACCTGGGCACCGCATGTAAAGCCTTTGCCACAGTGTGTTGCCAATAGTTTCTGCGAATGGATTAATGCCTGGGATGAATGTGATTTTACTATAACACATCCCAAAGGATATGAATTGGATAAGCGCTTTACAATTGGCGCAACCATTACTAACGATCAGGCACAAGCGCTAACAGACGCGGATTTTGTCTATGTAAAAAACTGGAGCAGCTATAATGACTACGGAAAAATTACCGGCAATCAAAATGACTGGATGCTTACCGATGAAAAGCTTGTGCCAACTAATGGCGCTAAAATAATGCATTGTCTTCCCGTAAGGAGAAATATTGAGTTGAGTGATGAGGTGCTGGATAGTGCAAATAGTATTGTAACGGAACAAGCTGCTAATCGTGTGTGGGCGGCACAAGCTGTATTGGCGGAAATTTTAAATGAACTGCAATGACTACCGCCAATTCATCAGGCAATAATTCCGAAGGGGATGAAAAAAAGGAAATACTTTACATCATAAAAATAGGTGGTAACGTTATTGATGAAGAAAAAAGCCTTCATTCATTTCTCAAAGTCTTTTCATCAATTAAAGAAAAAAAAATTCTCGTACATGGCGGCGGAAAAATTGCAACGGCAATAGGGGATCAATTGGGCATTCAATCCAAATATATTGATGGAAGAAGGATTACCGATGATGAAACGATTGATCTTGTCACGATGGTTTACGGCGGGCTGGTTAATAAAAAAATAGTTGCTTATTTACAATCAGTGCATTGCAACGCTATTGGCCTTTCGGGCGCTGATGCAAATGTTTTACCCGCAAAAAAGCGACCAGTAAAAACCATCGATTACGGATGGGTTGGCGATGTAATTGCCGGCGATATCAACACGTTTACCTGGAAATTATTTTTGGAAAATGCCCTCGTTCCGATTCTTGCGCCACTCACACATAATGGTGAAGGAAAAATTCTTAATACAAATGCTGATACAATGGCTTCGGTATTAGCGGCCAGTTTATCAAATTTGTACTGTGTAAAACTTATCTATTGTTTTGAGAAGAATGGTGTTTTATCAGATGTAACTAATGATAAAAGTGTTATTGATAAATTAGATGCAAAAACATTTGCAGCGCTAAAAAACGGGAAACAATTATTTGCTGGTATTTTGCCAAAAATAGATAATGCGTTTGATGCATTGAATAACGGAACAGATTGCGTTTTGATTGGCAATTCAATTTACCTGGAGCAATTGATAAAAGAAGAAAGCGGAACAAAAATAGTTTTATGAAATCAACCATAAATAGCGATGTGATGCCCGATGAGTTGTTTGAAGATGCGCTGAAATTGTTGAAAAATTTAATTGCAATTCCATCGTTCAGTAAAGAAGAAGACGGCACAGCGAATCGCATAGAAACTTTTTTGAATGAAAAAGAAATTAAGGTTAACCGTTTTTTAAATAATGTGTGGGCGGTCAATAAATTTTTTGATGAGAAGAAACTTACACTTCTTTTAAATTCTCATCACGATACGGTAAAGCCAAACGCAGGCTACACAAACAATCCTTTTGAAGCCATTGAATCTGATACAAAATTATTTGGGCTGGGGAGCAATGATGCCGGGGGACCGTTAGTTTCGTTAATTGCAACCTTTGTACATTTTTACGATGATGAGTCGCTGCCTTTTAATTTATTATTAGCGGCTACAGCCGAAGAAGAAATATCAGGTCATAATGGAATCGAAATTTTGCTTCCGCTGCTACCTAAAATAGATTGTGGAATTGTGGGTGAGCCAACGTTAATGCAAATGGCCATCGCTGAAAAAGGCTTATTAGTGCTTGATTGCAATGCGGAAGGCGTTGCCGGTCATGCAGCAAGGAACGAAGGCGTAAATGCAATTTATGAAGCCATGAAAGATATCGCATGGCTCAGCACCGTTCAATTTTCGAAAGTTTCTTGCTTTCTTGGGCCGATACATGTTTCTGTAACTTCTATTAACACACAAAATAAAGCTCACAATATTGTACCTTCCGAATGCAGTTTTGTAGTAGATATAAGAGTAAATGAATTATATACATTTGAAGAAATAATTGCTGAAATTAGAGAAAATGTGAGCTGCGAAGTATTGCCAAGAAGTACACGACTTAAACCATCTTTTATTGAAGAAAATCATCCGTTGGTAAAAGCTGGAAACATGCTGGGGCTTAGCTCTTATGGCTCACCAACTTGTTCGGACAGAGCTTTAATGGATTTCCCAGCAGTGAAAATTGGTCCCGGAGATTCAGCGAGAAGCCACAGTGCAAATGAGTTTATTTTCATTGATGAAATAAAAGACGGGATTGAAAAATACATTCAGCTTTTAGAAAATTTTTCTTTATTAATAAATAATCAGAAACCCTAAATCAAGGAATGAAACTTTGGCAAAAAAATAGCACTTCAGCAAAAGAAGTTGAAGCGTTTACTGTTGGTAAAGACAGGGAACTGGACATGTACCTTGCGCCTTTTGATGTGTTGGGCTCGCTCGCTCATATACAAATGTTGGAGACAATCGATTTGCTTACTGCTGAGGAATTAAAAATATTACAACAAGGCTTAAAAGATATTTATGAAGATATTCAAAAAGGAAATTTCAGGCTTGATGATGACGTAGAAGATGTGCATTCGCAGGTTGAAATTATCTTAACCAAAAACTTTGGCGATACAGGAAAAAAAATTCATAGCGCCCGTTCACGCAACGACCAGGTTTTGGTTGATTTAAAATTATATCTCCGCCACGAAATTGAAGACCTCGTAAATGAAACGAAAGAATTTTTCAATTTATTAATTCAGCAGAGCGAAAAATTCAAGCAACATCTTATGCCAGGGTACACCCATTTGCAGTTGGCAATGCCTTCTTCGTTTGGGCTTTGGTTTGGTGCCTATGCTGAAAGTCTTACCGATGATATGATTACGCTGCATGCCGCGTGGGAAATTGTAAATAAAAATCCATTGGGATCAGCCGCAGGCTTTGGTTCTTCTTTTCCTATAAACAGGAAACTTACCACGCAACTTCTGGGTTTTGATGATTTAAATTACAATGTAGTTTATGCACAAATGAGTCGCGGAAAAACAGAACGTATCGTCGCCGAAGCGCTTGCAAATATTGCGGCTACAATATCAAGGCTTAGTATGGATGCTTGTCTCTATCTCAATCAAAACTTTGGATTTATTTCTTTCCCGGACGAGCTAACTACCGGCAGCAGCATTATGCCGCATAAAAAAAACCCTGATGTTTTCGAGCTGATTCGCGCCCATTGTAACAGGATCCAGGCATTGCCAAATGAAATTATGTTGATGGCGGCAAACCTTCCGTCCGGCTATCACCGCGATTTTCAATTATTGAAAGAGCACCTGATTCCGGCTTTTGAAAATATGCACAATTGTATTTCTATGGCCATAATGATGTTCAAAAATATTGATGTAAAAAAAGACATTTTGCAGGATGAAAAATATAAATACCTGTTTAGTGTGGAAGAAATGAATAAGCTTGTTTTGGCGGGTATTCCACTAAGAGATGCTTACAAAAAGATCGGGGCGGATATTGAGAATAACCAATTCACTTATGACCGTCAATTAAATCACACCCACGAAGGTTCTATCGGCAACCTTCAAAATAGTGCCATTGAGCAGATGATGAACAAAATCATTTCCCGCTTCAATTTTAATAAGGTGAATGATGCGTTACAAAAATTATTGGAGTAAATTGCCACCCGTGAGATTTTGAGCGAGAGAATATTGGAAAATTAAGAAAACGAACGGCGGAGAACCAATTGAAAGAAAAAAATATGTCTGAAATAAATAAGAAGCGAATTGCGATTTTTGGTTCAACAGGATCAATTGGTACGCAAACGCTCGAGGTAATTAGTGCCAATCCGGATTTGTTTGAAGTGGAAATATTAACGGCACAGACGAATGATGTACTTTTAATAGAACAAGCCTTAAAATATCAGCCAAATGCTGTGGTGATAGGGGATGAGAATAAATATGAGGCGGTAAAATCTGCCCTTAGTCCAAAAAATATTAAAGTTTTTACAGGCCCGACCGCGCTGGAGGAAGTAGCAGATTTTGATACTTATGATATGATGCTGGCCTGCATTGTGGGCTTTGCCGGGTTAACACCTACGTTAAAAGCAATTGAAAAAGGGAAAGCAATCGCACTGGCTAATAAAGAAACGTTAGTGGTTGCAGGCGATATTGTAATGCAACTGGCTTTGGAAAAAAGGGTGCCGATTATTCCCGTTGATAGTGAGCATTCGGCGATATTTCAATGTCTTGTTGGGGAAACACGCAATAAAATTGAGAAGATAATCTTAACGGCAAGTGGTGGCCCTTTTCTCGGCAAAAAACCGAATTTTTTGGTTAATGTAAAAAGGCACCACGCGCTTCAGCATCCAAACTGGAACATGGGCGCAAAAATTACCGTAGACTCTGCAACCCTTATGAATAAAGGGCTTGAGATGATCGAGGCCAAATGGTTGTTCAATCTTGCGCCGGAGCAAATACAGGTAATTATTCATCCGCAAAGTATTGTCCACAGTATGGTGCAGTTTGAGGATGGAAGTATAAAGGCGCAAATGGGTTTGCCGGATATGAAGTTGCCGATTCAATATGCGCTTACATTTCCCCATCGCGTTGCTAACAATAACCCGAGGACTGATTTTAAAAAAATCAGCAATTTGAGTTTTGAGGATCCTGATATTAAAACTTTTAGAAATTTAGTGCTGGCAAAAGTCGCATTGGAAAAAGGCGGCAATCTGCCTTGCGTACTTAATGCGGCCAATGAAATCGCAGTTTGGGCATTCTTAAATAACCGTATTGGATTCTTAGATATTACAGCGGTAGTAGAAAAAACAATGGCGAAAATAGATTATATAGAAAAGCCAAATCTCACAGATTATTTTGAAACCGATGGTGAGGCGCGTAATTTCGCGGCTTCTTTATTAAATCTATAGCATTTTTTGCATGAATTAACATCCCAAATTCACTTTATATCGAATATAATTTCATTAAATAAATATGACATTTTTAGTTATTAACTGGCCGCAGGTTGGTTTACAGGCCGGGTATCTTATTTTTTCTTTATCGATTCTTGTTATCCTTCACGAATTCGGACATTACATTACGGCAAAATGGTTTAAGTGCCGCGTCGATAAATTCTATTTATTTTTTGATCCCTGGTTTTCGCTGGTTAAGAAAAAAATAGGAGAGACTGAATATGGTATAGGATGGCTGCCGTTGGGTGGTTATGTAAAAATTGCAGGAATGGTGGATGAAAGCATGGATAAGGAGCAAATGAAATTACCTCCCCAGCCATGGGAATTCAGAAGTAAGCCAGCCTGGCAAAGATTGATAATTATGTTAGGCGGTGTAACAATGAATGTATTGTTTGCTTTTTTTCTTTACGCAATGATCCTTTACAAATGGGGCGATACGAAGCTGCCGATGGCAAACGTAACCAATGGAATATGGATCACCGATAGTGTAATGTATAATCTCGGGCTAAAAAATGGTGATAAAATAGAAGCCGTGAATGGTGAGCCCATCCAATACTTTAATGACCTTCCGGCAAAAATTATATTAGGAAAGCAAATAACCATTTTAAGAGATGGAAAAGAGCAAACGATTACGCTTCCTGTAAATATGATAGAGCGTTTGGTGGAGAAAAAGGGCAAACGGACGACACTTCTTTTGCCGAGAACGCCATTAATTATTGGAGCATATGATGTAAGAGATAGCGGCAACGCGAAAAGTGCCGGCCTGAAAGGTTTTGATAAAATTGTTGCGGTAGACAGTACAAAAGTTACATTCTTTGATCAACTTGCTTCTTATTTGCAAAACAAAAAAGGAGATACGGTTGTGTTGTCCATTTTTAGAAATAACCAGCCGTTGCAAGCAAAAGTTTTGGTTGATAATAATGGCAAAGTTGGCTTGAATATTTTAAATGAAGATCAATATGACAGCCTTGGAATTTTTAAACAAGAAACAAAAAAGTATGGCTTTTTAGCATCTTTTCCTGCGGGAGTAAAAAAGACAGGCGAACAACTAGACTTTTATATTCAACAATTCAAATTGATATTAAACCCGCAAACAGGTGCCTACAAAGGCCTCGGCGGTTTTAAAACTATGGCCTCCATTTTTCCTAATACCGGGTGGGATTGGGAAGCCTTTTGGAAAATAACAGCATTCTTCTCCATCATTCTTGCTTTCATGAATCTGCTGCCAATTCCTGCTTTAGATGGCGGACATGTTCTGTTCACATTAATTGAAATGGTAACGGGCCGAAAACCAAGCGATAAGTTTTTAGAATACGCGCAGATTGCTGGAATGGTACTGCTTTTTGCTTTGATGCTTTTCGCGAATGGTAATGATTGGTTTGGCTGGGGAAAAGGACACTAAGCAATTGTTCACAGCTCAATTCCAATTTTTTTCATAAGTATCGATGCGTTTAAACTTGTGCAAA
>JBDTKB010000050.1:0-5525 GCA_039935555.1 Ginsengibacter sp.
ATCATTGGTAACGCATTTTGATTTTGATAATAATGGATGGCCAATTTCTTTACCATCTATGAAAAAATAGCCGGGAATTATTTCAGGAAACGCCCAGCCTGGCTCATTGAAATGAAGCACTGCAAAACTTGATATCGCTTCTATATGGCCAAGCGTATCAAACCATTTTTGTATATTTTTTTGTTGATTAAATTTCCATTTTTCAAGATCCAAAACTTGTTGCAAATTCCACAGCAATAATATATTTAAGGGAAAAGAGATGACAAGATTGTACCTTAAATCAAGTTGGTCCAAAAGCTTTTTGAGCCTGTTGATATCGCCGGATACATTTTTGTTTTCATGAAAAAAAGCGGCATGCAATTCTTTAAGCAACGGACTCTCAAATTGAGCATTTTCAATGTGCTCAATACTGCGTGATAAAATTTGAATCTCTTCCGCAATTTTTGATAACGTTTCGTGTATGGGCGCAACATATTTATTTATTTGGTAAGCCAGGGCAGCAAATACTAACAATGAAAAATAAAATAAACCTGAACCAACTTCATCAAAAATATAAAGCGCAACTACCGTTAATATTATTGTAGGAAGTAGATAGCGCAGCCATTTCCACGGTTTAAACCCAGAAAAAACGGGCGGCTCAGAAATCCAGTTTAGCAAGCGGTTTTGTGTAGAAAAGGTAATTTGTTTTTCCTTTCCCTTTGCCTGCAAGTCCTGCATCCAGGGCACTATTTTTGATAATTCTTTTACTGCGGCCTGTCTTTCTTCAATGACCTTAAGCGCTGCCGGAAATTGTAAATACATCGCTAATTGCCTGCTTCCCATTTCAGACGTGGTGCGGTTTATAAATTGAAATAAGGAAGCTTTGCCAAATATGTCCAGGTCGTTCGCATATAAATGATCTGCGGGAATATGATCGCTACCATCCGGAAAATCTCCATAATTACCGTCAAGAAATTTCAGTTCATTATTATTTATTTTGATTAGGAACTTGAGGTGATTTATGGCGGCTTTATTTCTCAAATCAGCATATAAAAGTCTAAAAAAAATTATGAGTAATAAAACACTTACTACGATTACATATGCAATCCCCAGTGACCACAATAAATAAAACACGACGAAGATTGCAGCGATTGATCCAAAGCGCAACCATCCAAAAACTGACTTTTTTTGTTCCAGTTTTTTTTGTTGCTCCCTCAGTTCCTGAAGTCTTTCTGTATAATAAATCTTCGGGTCCATTTGTTTTTACTTATTAAAAGTTGGTAAAAGTAATGGAAGTAAAACGTATTTGTATGGTAACCCAACCTCGCAGCGTGATAACTATTGCTATTATTATTGAAGTAAAAACACAGTCAGTCGATTGCCGTTATTTCATGCGATGCCAGCTCTTTGATTTGAAATAAATAATTGAGGAGCTAAAGATTTTTTTGCCGAAAAAATTGCGTTACATGCGGTGGAATAAAATCCGGCGGGATAGCAAAAGTTTTCTAAAAAGTGGCGCTGATTTTATTACGTAGAAAATTGTAAAAGTCCGCGTGAAACATTATGAAATCAATGAAGCGATTTTGTCTAAATTTGCAATTGTTTTATAAATAACGGGGCTGACCGGTTTTGACAGCATAGTTCTTTGTATGTGTAAGCATGTAGTGCGTTGCGTAATTAGCACTTAAATCTGAATGCGAAAACTTTAAATGGCAATACTTCGTATGCCATGGCTGCTTAATTATTAATTAAGTAACCATTAGGGCCGTTGCGTGGGCTCACCTGTTGCCACGCGCTTCCGCCGACTCAAAAATAAAACAGGTTGCTGCGGTTCCAGGCTGTGCGAACTGCTTAAGACTATTCAGCTAAGGAAAAAGTTGGTTTGTTTTGCTCCTGCTTTTTTCCGACAAATAATGCAAAAATAAACATGTAGAAAGCTTACGGCGAATATGTTTGGACCAGGGTTCGACTCCCTGCAGCTCCACTAAAATACAATTCAAACGAAATCAAAAGCCCGCAAACTCAATGTTTACGGGCTTTTTTGTTTTTGTGAAGGCACCAAAACTCACATATAAACACAAAGAAAAGGTGAGTGATTCGGTGAGTAAGCGCCGACCAAAAATTTACTCACCAGAAATGGCCTAAACCATTGTTTTTCAAGATGTTCACGAGATGAACATCTTGTTTCGCCAAAGCTGCAAAGCTAATTTTGTTTCACTTTTAATAATTAAATCATGAAGACAAATTTTAGCATGCTTTTCTAGGTAAAAAAGCAAAAGAATTACACATCGGGTTTAGCCTCCATTTATCTAAGGATAACAGTTGATGGCAGGCGCTCAGAGATACCTACCAACCGGGAATGTAACCCGGAAAAATGGAATATAGTGTTAAATGAGCTTAGGTTTTAATAGATGTGGACAGTGGTTTTTTATTTTTCAATACCAAGTCTCATTTCAATTAAATGTTTTGAGAACCCAACTCTTTCATACGCCTTAATAGCCGGAAGATTTTCCTCATAAACATCAAGACGCATTTCTGCCATCCCCTGCTTTAGCGACCATTGTTTCAATCCTTCTATTATTTTTTGATTTACGCCTTTTCCTCTGAATTCAGGTTTTACATACATAAAACCTAAGTAAGCATGTTGCCGATGTTGCAAATAATGTTTGGCGTCTGCTATCCGTGCATATCCCGAGCCAACAATTTCATTACCCGATAGTGCAACCATCAATTCTACTTGAGCACTCTCAATCATTTCTTTCAGATCATAATAATTTATTTTTCCTGGCTTGAGTGTTGGGTCAAACGGTCGCTCAGCAAGGATTACGCCCTGCTCAAATTCCAGCAATGTTTGCAAGTCCTCTTCAACGGCTGCCCGCACAATTATCTCATCCATTTAATTAAACAGTTTTTTAATAATTTTAAAAACACCATCTACAAGGAAAAATTTCAGAAGATAAAATCGCCTTATTCTTTGAGGCTTTTCAAGTAAGCAATACTTTGCGGCACATGTTCATTTACAAAGTTACTTTCATCCTCTATGTAATAATGTTGAATGCCGATTTTTTTAGATTCTCTGAGTATATTAGGAATATCAATTTCGCCGGTACCAAGGCTCACATCATTTTCAACAGAAGTTCCGCCGGTTAAATTTTTTACCGTTCCCTTTCTCATGTCTTTCAAATGAAGCAACTTCCAGCGGTTACCGTATTTTTTTAAAAGTGAAACAGGGTCGCCACCGCCAAATTGTATCCAAAAAATATCCATTTCAAAGGATACGTATTCAGGATTGGTATTTTTAATTAAATAATCAAGCAACGTTCCATTTTCATATGGCTGAAACTCATAGCCGTGAGCGTGATAGCAAAAAGTAATTCCGCTATCTTTTAAAACTTTTCCTGCCTTATTAAAAACATCAACTGCATTTTTTGCATCGTCAATGGTGAAAGCGCCTTTATGAGGAATCCATGCACACATCAAAAATTCCGCCCCAAGTTCTTTGGCAATGTGAGCTGCAGAATCGGGTGACTTTATCAAATTACCAAAATCAGTTCCGTAAGATGTAATATTGATGCCTCTGTCATTACATAATTTTTTAAAGGCTGCCGGGTCCATTCCCTCGCCGCCGCCTTCCATTTCAGTAAATCCCATCATTTGAATGGTGTCCAGTGTTTTTGCTATATTGATAGGGAAACTCTTTCTAAAAGTATAGGCCTCTACGCCCAGGGGTGCGGTGTACAATGGCTTACTGCTTTGAGCAAAAATATTTCCGCTTGTAGAAAGAAATGAAACCAATAATACTGTTGTGAAAAGTTTATTCATGATGCTGTTTTAATTTAATTAGAATGCTATCGTAAGTGCACATGAGAAAAAAAACAAATTATTCAATGATTAATGCGAAATGATTAATTAGTCACGCCTAAGAGTAAATGTACAATTCTCTTCTTTAAACCAGCCGTTTTAATACCAAACCTTTTATTGCTGAATCTAAATTTATATAACCATATTTTCCAGGTATTCATGCCCTAATTCTGTCAGGTAAAGCGACATTACCTCTTTACCGGAAGTGGTTACGAAAATTTTAGTTGTCAATAATTTTCTTTCAATAAGTCCCTTTGCAGAACGCGTAGTTCCCACATCACATGGATCTTTATCCATCAACTCTTTTTCGTGACAATCAAGTAATACATCTACCATTATTTTTGTAAGCGGCTTAATAGATTTTGAAGATTTAGTTTTCATTTTTATTAGCTGCGTTTTCTGAGTTTTTGTTAGAGATTATTACAAGTTTCAGTTTTTTTGAATAATCATGTTCAAAACAATTAAGCTTTAGCGATAGTTATATTAAACATTTTAACGTCATATATCCATTTATAAATTATCAATAAATGCACCATCTTTTATTTGTATGATGTCTTTTCAATAATAAGAGCCACTATTTAAAAAAACGAAACTGATGAAAACGCCAGTTTATGTATTGGATGATGCACAAATAATATTTATATTTATTTTGCCTTTCACGCGCCAATTATCTCATGAGTAATCACTTGTGTTAATGAGTTTATAAAAAAGGAATCTATGCCCGAAAAAAACGAAATAAAATTTACAACAGAGTTATTACAAATAGGAAATAATACAGGCATATGTGTGCCTGATGAAGTAGTAGATAATTTGGGTGCAGGCAAAAAGCCAAAAGTGAAAGTAACGCTTAATGATTTCACCTATAGAAGTTCGATTGCTTCAATGGCCGGGAAGTTTATGCTAAGTGTTAGCTCGGAAATCCGCAACAAAACAGGAGTAAAGGGCGGAGATAAATTAAATGTAATATTGTTATTGGACGACGAGCCGCGGGAAGTTACTTTACCTGCTGAATTTGAAAATGCCCTTAATCAAAATAAAAAAGCAAAAACTTTCTTTGAACAATTATCATTTAGCAATAAACAGCGTTTTGTGTTACCAATTACACAAACGAAATCACCTGAAACCATGCAGCGGCGAATTCAAAAGGCAATTGAAGATCTTGCTAACGGTAAAAAATAGCGCTCTTCCTTACAAGCGCTTATTAGCGGAATTCTAAGACAAAATGGAGCCAGCTAAAAAAATCGATCAAAATAATTCAACCGTCCATTTTCTATGCCATTTTTCTCCTGCATGTAATCTATTAATTCCTTCTTTGTTTAAGAGCTGGTGATCGTGGTGAATATTGTCTGCAATGCCACACCACGGCTCAAGGCAAACGAACGGCGCGTCTTTTGATGCCCAAATACCAAAGTATGGAAATCCTACGAAGTTGAAATTGAGGCCGTGTGGATCTTTATCAGATAACAATTTTATTTTGTCACTATTTATATGTTTTAAAACAATGGCATCTTCATAAAATAATGAGGGACTAAGTTGCAATTCTTTTTTTTCTAAATGGATGGTTTCAGTTTCATCGCCGGTTAAGCCGTTATGTAAAACGTAGCGTTTCAAATTGTCATCATTATTGAACTTCAATTTGTAATCATTGTATTGTAATTTTTCATTCAGCGGAACGCGAAATGCCG
>JBDTKB010000051.1:0-2532 GCA_039935555.1 Ginsengibacter sp.
AATAATTTTTCTGATGTAAACAAAGAACTGCTCGAAGAATTAAAAGAAGAAGCTGATAAGGGTAACATTGATGAAGTAAAAGCGATTGCAAATGATGTAATAGGCAATGAAGAAAAAATAAATCACCATGGCAAGTGAGCAGATGCAATCGTAAAAGGAATGCTGCAACATAGCCAAAACAGTACTGGTAAAAAAGAACTTACGGACATCAATACTTTGTGTGATGAATATTTACGATTAAGTTATCATGGCCTTCGTGCAAAAGACAAATCTTTTAATTCGGATTTTAAAACAGATTTTGATAATTCCATTGGAAAAATAAACATCGTTCCGCAGGATATTGGAAGAGTGTTACTCAACCTCATCAACAACGCTTTTTACGCGGTGAATGAAAGGCAAAAAATAACGAAAGAAAGTTATCAGCCAACCGTTTTCTTGAGTTCAAAAAAGACGGGCGATAAAGTAATACTAACGGTAAAGGATAACGGTAATGGTATTCCACAAAACATAATTGACAAAATCTTTCAACCATTCTTTACCACCAAACCAACAGGGCAAGGAACTGGTTTAGGTTTGAGTTTAAGTTATGATATTATTAAAGCACATGGAGGAGAAATAAAAGTAGAAACTAAACAAGATGAAGGAACAACATTTATTATTCAATTACCTGTCTGAATCACGGATTTATTAGATTAAAAGATTACACGGATTTAAAAATATAAACTATCAAATAAAATATAAAAATGAAATCAGTGAAATCCATAAATCCATTTAAATCCGTGATTCAGACAAGCTATGATATTATCAGAGCACATGGCGGTGAAATAAAAGTGGAGAGTAAAGAAGCTGAAGGAACGACATTTACCATTCAATTACCTGTTGTCTGACTCACGGTTTCTACAGATTACAAGATTGCACAAACTAATACGCTATATCATTAAATACACCGGGATACCCAAAAAATGATACAGTCAATGAAGTCCATGAATCCATTTTAATCCCTTCCTATGGGATCATGCAATTTGTATTTACGGCTCATAAGTAAATTGACAAATCTCTCCCGAATGCAGTGATTTGGTTAGTTTAGGTTTAGTATTTATTCGAGGCACAAATACGTCACGCGAAAAGGCCGGCCGCAAACTTGGTTGAGCTTAAGTAAAAAAATTTGTAATAGTAATAAAATTAGTTAGTTTTACAATCGATTTGACCTAACCCCTGCTTAATAAATTACCCACACTGTTTTATCGTCTTACCTGAAACGCATTATTTAATGGGATTTTTTTGTTTAATCAATTGCATTATTCAATAAAAGCTCGCTTAAATAACTGTCTACTATCCATTTTTAGATTTAATCAAAAATTATTATTATGAAAAGGTGTTTACAATCCATCAGTTTTTGCGTGGTAAGTTTATTATTATGTATTAATGGTTCATTTGCCCAATCCCAATTAAGCATTAAGAATTTTGCCATATTTGGCGGAGACAGTACGGCAAGTTTTGTCGATTCGCTTACGTCGGGCGTTCAGTCTGCATCTATAGTGACCATTACAGGCGGCGGCCTGGTCGGCACGCAAACATTCCTGCAGTTAAAAGATACAGTGAAAATAGATGCGAACGTTTACGGCAATATCGTTACGATAGGCAGCAACTTTATACTTAATGGCGGAAGCCTGTCAGTTTTCAACCGGCAGAATTTCAGTTACAACGTATTAAGTGAAGGTAACTTTGCACAATATAGATTGCCGGGAAATATAAACGTTAACGGTGCTGCCAACATTGGCGTTGTAGGTGGTAACATCAACGGTGCTGTAACCATACCGGCTGCGTATTCTTACACCGGCCCTACTCCTGTCAACGGTTTCGACAATGCAGTTCCTGTTTTTCCAACTATGCCTGTTATGCCACCCACCACAGCTTTCCCGGCAGCCGGCGCAACAAACATAACCTCGACGCAGTCGATAGTTCCGGGTAGCTATGGAAACATGAATTTAAGCGCTCAACAAACCATCGCATTTTCCGGTCCGGGTATTTATGTTTTTAACTCGATAACCAATTTAGCCAACGATACTTTTAAATTTGATTTTCAAAATAATATTACCGGGAGCATCAGGATATATGTTGTTGGCAATGTTGATTTAAATAGCATTAATACTGTCTTAGCCAACGGAGGCAGCCCATCACGGGTATATATGGAAAATCATGGAACGTCTTTTATTATTAACACCGCTGGAAATTTCGATTCAAGATTCGCCGGTATTATATATGCGCCACTTGGTACTGTTACAATTGGTAATCCTAATGTTTATTCAATACATGTAACTACTTTTACCGGGAGTGTGTGGAGCCGTAAAAAAGTTACAATAGGTTACAATACCACCTTTAATTTCGCTCCTTTATCAGAATCTGCAGATCCGTCTCCAAATTCTGTAATTCTGCCGTACTATATTCCACCCGCAGATGGAAAAGTAAATACCATCATCGGCAGTGAACTCACTTCTTTGTATGAACATCCAGGAGCAATAACCCAGGATA
>JBDTKB010000052.1:0-6461 GCA_039935555.1 Ginsengibacter sp.
ATGAGAAGGCTATGATACCTTCTTATAGCCTCCATTATATCGGCTGTAAATTCATCGCCGGCGATCCTGATTGATTGATCACACACTATTCCTGCCAACGCAATTACTGTTATTCCCGTTGTGCCTCCGCCAATGTCGATGATCATATTGCCCACTGGTTCTTCTACATCTATTCCAATCCCGAGCGCAGCGGCCATAGGCTCATGGATCAGGTAAACCTCCTTAGCACCGGCTTGCTCTGCGCTATCCCGTACTGCACGTTTTTCAACTTCTGTAATACTGCTGGGGATACAAATCATCATTCGCCAACTGGGTGGAAATAGTGGTTTTTTTGGGTAAATCTTTTTAATCATTTCCCTTATCATCAACTCAGCGGCGTTAAAGTCGGCTATTACACCATCTTTTAACGGGCGAACGGTCCGGATGCTTTCATGCGTCTTCTCATGCATCATCAAAGCTTTTTTACCTACAGCCAGCACGTTTTTTGGATTATTACGATCAAGCGCAATAATTGATGGCTCGTTTACGACAACGACATCATTATGAATTATTAAGGTATTTGCTGTCCCAAGATCAATCGCAATTTCCTGAGTGAAAAAATTAAAAAAACCCATGGTTTAAGGAGATATTGAAAAATTATTAATGGATGCAAAGTTGTAGGAATTAATTCAAATTACAATTGAAAGCTTTGTGGGATTTAAAATGGTGCAACCGTCCAATCCTGAATTGAAATTGAATTTAGCAACTTCAAAGGAACATTTTTCGAAATAATCTGTTTTCATTTTTGTAAAACATTATTGACTAAGTTCAATTTTTGCCAGGTTTCATATTCATTTCCTACCTTTATCACGGCCTAATCAATACAGCAGGCAAGCGTTAGATAAAATTTTGCCATAAATACTAAAACACTATAAGTAGAAAATAAAGCTTAAAAAAAATCGTTTCATTTTAAAGCAATTAAAGTTTTCACAGGAAAAATATTAACTGGCATGAAAATAGTTTGAGAAAATGTGCGATAATTTTCGGCAATTCTGTAACCCTGAAACTGTAAACTCTCAATGAAAAATTCACTTGTACTAATTACGCTCATAAGCCTCACAGTTATCTCTTTTTCGTGCCAAAAACCCTTCAATGATCCCAATGGACCACCTAATACTATTTCTTACGACGTTAATGCAAAAATATTTATTGACAGTTCAGGTATTACAGATACCGCACAGAAAACAGCTGTCAACAATTTCTGCATCCAGTTAAAAGATTCTTCTCTCTGGACAAAATTTATTGCAATTTATCCGATGGTGGGCGGCTCTGCAAATACTACAAAATGGAATTTAAAGGATCCAAGAGACTTAGATGCCGCTTACCGGTTAACCTTTTATGGTTCACCCGTTTTTGCACCAACCGGAATTCTGTTTCCAAGCGTTAACGAATTTGCTGACACCCACTTAGCTGACAGCGCAATCGGTGTAACCACCGATGCCGCAATATCATATTATTCCAGAACGCAAAATACAATTTCAGGATATGACATGGGATGTTCTGATGGGTTTAAGCCTTATAATGAATTATCAATTTACTCAAATTCAGCAGACAATTCAGAATGGTTCGGGTTCAGCCAACAAATTTTCTCTCCCAGTACTACAGGTTTGTTTATGCTTTCTTCTTCAGTTTCTGACGTCACGCGCTACAGAAACGGGACTATTGTTAGTACTAAAGGGGCACCACCTTTAACTTATTATACTAATCTGACATTCTTTTTAGGAAAGTCAAGAATCAGTTCACATTCCGGGCAAAAAGAATGTGCGTTTGCTACCATTGGGAATGGATTGAACGACGCCGAAGCTCAAACCTTTTATAACATCGTGCAAAATTTTGAAAGAGCACTTAATCGGGAAATGTAAAGTTCTTATTGATTTTTAAATACGAGTACAAAAAAATTAATCAGGCAATAAACGGGATAGATTTTATAACTATTTTCAAAATAGAAGATTCACAACAATCCTTTCAAACATAAAAAAAAGACGAAATAAATGATCAGTGCTACATTTTCTTATTTGATGTTCTGAAAATTTTGTGACTTTAGGTAAACCTTTTCTTATTCAATTTGCTTTACCAATTCAATTAAATCATCCCTTTTTGAAAAATTGGTGTTATTCTTTTTTACCAGATCATTAATCATTTCTTTTTTAGCCGGAAATATATTCATTAGCTGCTTTTTACTATCTGCTCTTTCGATTTTATTATTTTTTAATATCCAATAAGAATAACCAGGAATCACAGTAAAGCCCTCCGGTAATTTCAATTCATAAACATCCCCGCTGGTGATTAAAGATTTCAACGAGTATGAGGCAGAGGTAGCGGATGCTGAACCATACCCAACCGAAACGCCGGGCTCGTTGATAGCAGCAGTAAATTCAAGCAATAATGGCAAATCCGAATTTATTAACACTTCATAAAATTTATTATTTAATGGTATAAATTTTCGGTCATTAATTAGAACCGTATCTACATTTTCAGGATTTGCTATTGCTAAAAATTTTCCTTCATTTTCGAATATCATTTCATTTGTAAGAATATTATAGTTGAGCACTTTGTTATACGTTTCGCCTCCCTTTAATTTAACCATACCCGGAGAAAAGTCGTCAAAGGCATAATGGCTCAATTTAACTTCACGGTTTAAATGCTGACCATTACAATTTCCAATAATAAAAAAGAAAATCAAAATAAAAATACGCCTCATATAAATCCACATTTATTGTTATTCTTTAACCTTCATTATGCTTCAATCAATACAAGAAAGAAAAATATTTTTTAAAAGCCATGGGCTTACTTATTCATTTTAACTTCCAGCAATTTCATAAAATATCCTCCCACAACACTTCTTGCCTGGAACCCCACCTGCTTGCCATCGGTAGTTTCATGCCAGTCACTCAAGGGAACTCGTGTAGGCGTCTCCGTTACATATTTGTATAAGGGGTCAATAAATTTTTCAAAGTCATTGTGGTTGTCCGCGAGCGTAGCCGTCCACATAATCCAATCGCTCTTTGTATAAGTTTTACGGCTATCTAATGGTAAGCCAAATTCATTTTGTTTACCGAGATAAAATTTAATTTCTTTCTCATATACTTCTTTTGGAAACAAATTAAGATGTAACACTTTATCCCAAACCATATTATATTTTTGGCTCCATGTGTTGTTTTTATTAAAAGTTAATGCAAAATGATCTCCTTCATCATCGATTGTGATCCAACGCTTCGCCATATTTTTCGCCGTGTCTGTATATTTTTTTGAGATAGCTTTCATGCCCAACATGTCCGCCATCATGCCATAACAACCTATTCCTTCAATAGCCTTAACTGAAAGGTTCGCGTTACGTGCCAGGTGACCCGCAAAATCATCAGTACACAATTGGTTAGCAGGATCGAAGCCTTCTTTAACCAAATAATTTGTCCATGTAGTCAACGTCTTCCAATGCTTTTTGGCATATGCGGCATTGCCTTCCGCTTTGGCAATAGCCCCCGCGAGAATAACCATATTACCGCTTTCTTCCACAGGCATTCCTTCGCCATACGTTTGGCCGTTAGCGATAGGGTAAGTGCCTAAATCATGAGCAGCAAAAAGTTTCGCCCATTTACCGCTTTCGCTAAAATAAAATATACCATTCAGCATTCCTTTCATCAATGCGGTATTATAAGCAAGAAATAAAGGAGCAGAAGGATAGGTGACGTCCACGGTGTTTACAGAACCGTTGCTAAAATTTTCCTTGGATAAAAATAGAATTTCCTTTTGCGGACTCTGTAATAATTTATGTGCGGCTATGCATTGCCGGTAGGCTATAATACAAAGGTCTGCATACGTTTTACCGCCTGCGTTTATAAGATCGTTATACAGAACTTTATTCCAATCTTCACAGCGGAGCATTATGTTCGAATAATCTGTTGCGGCTTTTTCCAATTGCCCTTCAATTGTTTGATCACCATTCCTGTTCCACCACGGCCTTAAGTTTTGATGAAAATATTGAATAGAATAAATGTCATCATAACCCAGTAAAAAAACTTGCTGTTTAGCGCTTGCACCAACTTTACCCAGGTTGACCGAAGTATTTAAAAACAGCGTTTTGCCGCCGCTGATGTTGGAATTATTTGTGCCCGAAATAAAGGATGATACAGCCTGGAATGCCGGTGTTATGGATTGAACTGCGTTTTCAGATTCCGGCACAGCAACATACATGTAACCCCAATCAATACGTAAATCGTCACCTTTCTTCTGCAAAACAGGCTGTTCAACTGTGCCGGCTTTTAAGATGCTTAGCCCTGAAGAAATATATTTTTTTGCGATTACTTTTTGTGATGGCACATTTGTAGCAAGGTTACCGGACGCGCCAAAATAAATTTTTACATCATGCGTCTTTCCATCATTTGCTTTTACTGAATAAGTAATGTACGAAACGGGCCTTGACAAAATATCCAAATCTTTTATTAGCAAAGGCGAGGTAAAAGTTATAGTGGCATCTATATTCCCGCAGGTAAAATTATAAACGGTTTGAGTGGCATTTAGGGTAACGTTTTTTTGTTCTGCCCGCTGCACAGGATGATTCTCTTTTGTTTCACGATCAGTAACCAGGCCTGCATCAAGATATGCGCCACCGGCTGTATTAGCGACATGAATGGCCAAAATATTTTTACCTGTTTTTAGTTTTTCTTTAATAGCATCTTCAATTGGAATATTTTTAAATTTATTAAGCCAGCCATTGTATTTATAAATTTCTTCACCGTTTAAATAAACCTCCGTGTTATCATCGTGTTTTATTTTTAAATACAATTTATCGAAACCTGTTTTGTTTAAAATGAAAGTCCTTCGAACCCACAGATCTTTACTTTGCCATAAAGTTCCATTGCTCTTTTTCAAGCTCGTAAATGGCGCTTTGCCAGTTTTCCATTCTGCATCATCAAATGATTCATTCTTCCAATTTGCTGAAGGCTGGCTCTCTGTGAATTTCACACTGTAAGGAATATCATCAGCCGTGGCGGCAACATTTTCGAACCCTTTACTTTCTTCGCCGATGACGCGATAGGTTACCCCATCAACTTTTATCAATCCAATTAAAGATTGGTCAGCGCCGGTCCAATGTTTGGTAGGCGATGCATTTAGTGTATCTGTCATGGACCATATACTAAAATATGGATCGTGTGTAACAAGCGGATACGCAGGTGCTTTATTCATCTGCGCAAATACATGTTGGCAACAAAATAACAACTGCAATAAAAACAATAATTTCTTTTCGTTCATTTCATTTTCTTTATAAAAAATATTATTACGAGACTAAGGGCCGTCAAAAAAATGCTTTACTTTTTCCCCGTTAGTGAACGAATGAGCATCACTTCCTTTTCACTATAAGGCGTGCCATCTTTTCTGAATATATCATGAAACCAAACCTTTGGCTCGCTCCCGTCTGGCATTGGCGTATCCCAAGCGTATATGGTATTTGTTTTTCCTGAGACAAAACCCCAATTGATCGCGCCTACATTATTTTCCTTTAGCAATGGCATAATATTTTCAAATCTGCTTCCCCTTGTTCGGGCCATATACTCCGTGCAAATAAGCGGTCGTCCATAATTTTTCAAACTATCAATTACCATCGCATGCTCTTTTTCATCGCTGTAATTATGATAGGTGATCACATCAGAATTTGCTAATTGAAAAGTATTTAAATCCAAAAGGTTACTTGCCCAAACACCCGCAGAAAGTGGCTGATCCGGATTTATTTCTCTTCCCCATTTAAAAATTTGCGATAGAAGAAAAAGGCTTTTGCTTCCATAACCACTATTACCTGGCTCATTGTATAAATCCCAAAGGAGAATTCTTTTGTCGTTTTTAAAAGTTGTGAGAATATCTTTTACATATTTCTCCAAGGTGCCGATCACCACAGGATGATCGTAAAATAATTTTCCCGGGTCGCGTATCCAACCTGAATTGTGAACACCAGGTTTTGGTGCCCTTTGCTTTCCGGCTGCATAATTCTCATCCCAACAATCATCAAAAAAAACAAAGATGGTTTTTATGTGATGTTTATCCGCAATGTCCAAATACTTTTTCATGCGGCTTTTAAAACCGGTTGGATCCACCTGCCAGGCAACATGGTGCAGAAAAACCCGCATGGCGTTAAAACCAATCGACTCCGCAAAACCTAATTCGCGGTCAATCGTTGTAGGATCAAAGGTTGCAGCCTGCCACATTTCTAATTGGTTAATAGCGGAACTTGGAATGAAATTACTCCCTCTTACCCAGCCTTCAATTTCAGACCATTCATTGGCTTTTTGTTTACTCCAAACGGCCCTCTCTTTCTGCGAAAAAGCCGGTTGAACCGACATTACATGAAACGCAATAATTATGAAAAATAAATACTTCATCATTCGATTTTTTAAATTGTTTTTTTTGGAAAGGTTTAGTTTTTTTTATAA
>JBDTKB010000053.1:0-17023 GCA_039935555.1 Ginsengibacter sp.
GTGGTGGTTGTGATCGCGTTGTTATTTATTTCAGTGTACATTTTTTTTCCAAAGGAAGTAACAAGTTCAAAAATCGAGAAAATTAATTGTAGCATAAATAGTATCAATCGTTTTATTTTGGTAAAAAATAAATGGCCACTCTGGTGGCCCGGAACGATGTCGACTGATACTTCCTCAAATAAGAATTCGTTCAATTATAAAGGCATTAATTACTCAGTTTCAGCAGAGCGCTATAATTCGATTATTGTTACAGCCACGTCCAACGGGCTTTCGGCGGAGGGAACTATTCTTTTTGTTCCTCTAAACCTAAATAGTGTGCAAGCTGAATGGGTCTATTCTTTGAAGGCAAATTCAAATCCACTGAGCAGAATTCATCTTTATAATGAAACAAGAAAAATAAATAAAAATGAGGAAGATATCCTTCAAAATATAAAGGCTTTTTTAGAAGATCCTGAGAAGGTTTATGGATTGAAGATTGGCCAGGAAATAGTGAAGGATACCATCCTGGTCACAACAAAATTTTCCGCAGGCGAATTTCCTTCAACATCAAAGATCTATGGCGTAATTGATAACCTTAAATCCTATATTTCAAATAAGAATGCAATTGAAACTAATTTTCCTATGCTTCATGTATGGCAGGATAGCGGTTTATTTCATACAACGATTGCCATACCAGTTAACAAGGAGATTTCGGGAAATAGCATTTATGCAATGAAAAGAATGGTACCCGGTAAGATTCTCGTTACACAAGTGAAAGGAGGGCCTTTTATTGCCAGGGATGCAATTCGGCAATTGGGAATTTTTACGACAGATAATCAAATGTCTTCACCTGCAATTCCCTTTGAATCCCTAATTACTAACAGGATGACCGAACCTGATACTTCAAAATGGATCACTAAGATTTATTACCCGGTATTTTAATTATTTTGAATCCGCGAATTTTATCACCATAACACTGTCATTATTTCTTGCAAGAATAAATGCCTGCTGCTTTCCAATATTTATCTTTTTTATGTGACGCACTTCTCCTTTTATTTGCAAGCCATTTATTGTTTCGCAAGTAAATTCCCCATTGCCTTTATTTAGAAGAATTGTTCCAAAGTCGGCATCATTTCTACCCATTTGAATATTATTATCGTAAAAATTTCCAACCAATAAAATATCCGGCAGACTATCATTGTTTGCATTTACAACAATTGCATCCTTAAATGGGCTCAATTGTGCAAGCCACGGCAACGGCTTTGTGGCAAAATTTAAATTTCCATTATTTATCAAAATTGAATTTGAAAAATAATTAGCCGTCAGCACTTCGGCGTTTTGTAATTTATCTTCCGAAAAGATTTCATCGAGGCGCGCCTTTGCAAAATCTGCTGCGTATAAAAACCTCTTTTTTATTACAGGTATTTGTTTCTGTAATTCATCTTTATTCGCAAACGGAATTTCATGGCCGTCTAAATAATAAGTAAGAACCTGCTCCTTTTTACCATTATCGTCAAAGTCATTATAATACAACCTAACGGGCTCTGTAGACGAAGCCGTAAGCCGGTTGTTCAGGCCTTCGTTACCAGCTATAAGATCGATATTTCCATCGCCGTTTACGTCAACAGGCAACGCGAAATTCCACCAGCCTTTTTTATCCGTAAGCATTTGCTTTTTAAAGCTTTTGTTTTGGTTGAGAAAAACACACACACCGCCCCATTCCAAAGTAATAATTAAATCTTTACGTCCGTCTTTATTCAGGTCGTACCACAAGGCACTTTTTACAAATCCAATCTTTGAAAGCTCATCGCTGTATTTTTTTGTAACATCAATAAAATGTCCATGCTTATCATTTTCCAGCAGATACGATTGTGGCAACTGGCCATATTCCCACGGCACAGCTCTTCCACCAATAAAAAGGTCAGGATAACCGTCTCCATTAAAATCATAAGGCACCACGCAGGAGGCTGTTAGAAATATATTGTCAAAAGCATGATCCAGTTTTGTAAAGTGTTCGTGGCCGTCATTCAGGTAAACGCGCGGCTGCTGGTATGGGTCATTACCATAATATTCATTGCCACCTGCAGCAATGACCAGGTCAGTTTTGCCATCGTTATTTACATCAATCCACGTGGCATCAACGTCTTCATAAGTACTATCGGCATCTAATTCAGGTTGATTGGATCTTTCAAACTTACCTCCCGGTCTTTGAAAAAATATTGCGCTTTTATATCCTTTTGATGAACCAATAAAAACATCGTCTAACCCATCACCGTTAGCATCTCCCACTGCCAACGCAGGACCCTCCCGCGATACCATAAAAGGTATTAAAGGTTCCCTGTCAAATTCGTTGAAAGGATTTTCTACATGATCAAAAGCCAGGTTAACCTCTTTGGTTATATCCACCATTTTTCTTGTAGGATTTGGCAAACGATTTGTTAAGCGGGTATAATCAAATTTTGGCAGGCCCGGCCTATACTGAATAGTAATTTGGGAAGAAATAGCATTTTTCCATACAACGGTTTGATAAGTGTTATCAGGCCATATTAATAAAATTGAATCAACCTTTGTTTTATATAAACCTATATGAACCGGGATTTCCATGCTAGACTGAAACCCTCTCGCAGGATATTTTTCATACGTTCTTACTTCATTACTATCATATACCAAAACTTTTGCCCCCAGTGCATTTATATTCTTCGAAGTGCCTTTTAATTTTATATCGATATAGGGTTTCATTTTTTTATCGTTACTTACATTTTCATATAATGTTACAGGGTCTTCCAGGTTATTTACCACTACATCTAAATCTCCATCGTTATCAAAATCTGCGTACACTGCACCGTTGGAAAAAGTAGGTGCATTACCATCAATGCTATCTCCAATGTCTTCAAATTTTACATTCCCAGTATTTCTAAAAAATTTATTTGGAATTTTTATTTTAGGAAATTTATTAATCAATCCTAAATCCGTTTCATTTGTGAAATTATCTTTTACCTTTTGGTGTATCTCATCATTAGAAATATAATTTGCATAATCCATATCGTTCAATCGCTTGGGAATTCCATTTGATATGAACAGATCTTTCAACCCATCATTATCAAAATCCATCCAGAGCGGGGACCACGACCAATCTGTAGCCGCAACGCCGGAGTATAATCCCGTTTCGCTAAACATGCCGTTTCCCCTATTGAGCTGAAGATTGTTCCTGGTATATTGAAAATTATACCCATAGCCAATTTTCATATAAAATGTGTTGTAATCATCTTCACCTAAAGAGCTTTTCAATATTGCCCGGTCTGATGGTAGCATATCCATTGAAATGATATCTGGATAGGCGTCGTTATTAATATCTGCCACATCTACGCCCATAGAAAATTGGCTCGTGTGCATTATCCTGTTGGTAAGATCTTCTTTGAACGTACCATCGTGTTGATTTATATACAGGTAATCATTTTCATGAAAGTCATTTCCAACATAAAGGTCAGGCCAGCCATCAAGATCAATGTCAGAAACGCAGATACCTAAACCATAACTAATTGCGGAGCTGTTGATACCGGATTGTTTGGTTACATCTGTAAATTTATTATTACCGTCATTACGATAAAGGCGATCACCAGACAGCGCACTATATGTACCGAGGAATTTATTCCTGGGAGCGAAAGTTCCGTTTTGGTGAACAGAATGATTTAATAAAAACATGTCAAGATCACCATCACCGTCATAATCGAAAAACACAGCCTGGGTGCTGAAACCTGAAAAATCGAGTCCATATTCGTGGGCCTCGTCTTTATAAAATGGTACTCCATTTTTATCCATACCCTGGCAAATCAATAATTGATTTTTACTGTGAAGCGATTCATAATCACCTACACGACATATGTAAATATCAAGTAAGCCATCATTATTTATATCTATTACAGAAACGCCTGTTGACCATCCGCCATCTTCAGGAATTTTAGCTTCGGCGGTAACATCTTTAAATTTCAAATGGCCCTGGTTAATATATAATTTATTCTCGCCCTGGTTAGCGGTAAAAAACAGATCTATCAATCCATCATTATTAAAATCTCCTGCACCTACACCCGCACCGTTATAAAAATACATGTATTTAAAAACATTGAAATCCTTCGTAGGTTTCAAAATATTGCTGAAATCAAGACCCGTACTTGTATTATCAAGCGCCTTGAAAATGATCGAATTTTTTTTCTTTTGATTACAGGACGTAAACAAGGTCATCGCAAAACCCACACATAAAACGGGAATACACCTTTTCAAATAATTGATCATATTGTTTAAATCTTCTTCCGACTTACTTCGTTTTTACTTTGATTAATTCAATAATTTCTTTTTGGTCTCATTACTTTTGTACATCACCGGAAATTGATCGTTAACAAGGAATAAGACAAATGTCTTTTCAGGCGAAGATATTTCCTTAATATCCCTGACTTCGCCTTTAACTTCCAGCCCTGATTGCAAGTAGTCTAACCTGGAGAATCCGCCTTTATGGTCATTAATCAATACGTCGCCATAGCTGGCATCAAGTCTTCCAAACTGAGGAGGAAACCCAAAATTATTGCCGCCTAAAACCAGGTCCATATATCCGTCGTTATTTACATCCAATTGTAATATGGCGTTGGTGCTGGATATTTGGGCCATGGGAGGGAGTTTTTGAATTACGAATTTGCCCTTTCCTTTATTTAAAGCGATTATAGACGATGGATAATTAAATAACTTAACAAGAGAACTATTAAGTTGCTCAGCAGGAAATAGTTCCTTCATAGTCTTTTTGGCGTATTCCGAGTGCTTTAAATTTTGCTTTTTTAACGATGGGATTTGTTCCTGTATCTCATGCTTTAAAAAAACCGTCTTATCCTGGCCGTCTACCGTACGGGTAAGAATCTTGTCCATTGTTCCGTTGTTATTAAAATCGTTGATCCATAATTTAACGGGATTTTGAAGATCCGGATGCAGGTAAAAATTTTCACCAATATTTCCGAGAACAATATCCTGGAGGCCATCGCCATTAAAATCACCAACAGAAATTGATTGCCAAAGGCCGTACATACTATCAAGGTTTGATTTAACTTCGTTAAAATGATCACCATTAAAAGAAAAAACTCTTGGTGACATCCATTCCCCAGCAATAATCAGTTCCTTTTTTTTATCGCCAGTAATATCTGACCAAGCCGCGCAAGTGACCATGCCTATGGAAGATATATTTGGATTTTTAGTTTTAGCTATGTCCGTAAAATGTCCTTTTCCATCATTAATAAACAAATAGCTGGCAGGCGGCTCGCCATAATTTTGAGGTACGTTTCTGCCACCAATAAATAAATCCTGGTCGCCATCACCATCAAAATCATTGGCAATCGCTACTGATATGTTGGAGCTATTATTTGGAAAAGCAGCAGGATCTATTGTAAAATTTCCTTTCCCATCATTTTTGTAAAGGCGTATTTGCATTTCCTTACTTATCTCTGGAAAGCTATTTCCCCCCGGACACACCAGGAGATCCAGGTCTCCATCATTATCACAATCAAAAAATAATACAGCAGCATCTTCAAAATCGGCATATTCATCAAATATTTTTTCAGGCTTTTTAATGAAAGCACCTGATTTCGTTTGCAGATATAATTGACCTGCCTGGCCGGCTGCCCCGCCAATATATACATCAGGAAGCCCATCGCCATTCACATCGCCTACTGCTGCTTTCGGGCCTTCTTTAGATAATATTTCTGGAATATTCCGCTCGTAATAATAATCGTTATAGTTGTCCTCTTTATGTTGATCAAAAGTGCTTTTGACAGGCGACAAGATTGTTGGTGGCATGATTCTCGCGAGAGTATCTGGGGACATCAATTTTTGATCGGCCTGGTTAAATACCAAAACGGTATCAACAGGAAGATTTGTATAACGCGAATAACTTCTGTCGGGCCAACCGATATACATTGAATCAATTCTTTCAGCCTTTCCCAAGCCAATAATTTGCTTATAATCTACAGATGATTGAAAGCCACGTGTGGGCACCACTTCGCGACTAAGGATTTGATTGCCTACATACAACTTAATTTTACTTCCAATAGCAAATGTGTTCATTCCTTTGCCTTTGAGAAAAATGCCGAGGAAATTATTTTTATTTATTTGACGGCTGTTGTTTTTATAAACAAAAGCTTTTTCATTTACATTATTTACGATAAGATCCAGAGCTCCGTCATTGTTGAGATCCGCATAGGCGGCACCGTTAGAAAAAGATGGTTGGGTAAAGCCCCAGGCTGCACCAATATCCTGGAATCTTAGATTACCCATATTTTTAAAAGCCTTGTTGGGCAAAGGGTTCACAGGAATGTGTTCCAATACTTTATCGACGCCTTCTTTCTCCCCGGTCAATACCATCTTTTGAATAACATCGTTGGCAAAGAAATCCATAAAATCGAGGTTGGTAACGTCTTTATTTACACCATTACAAACATATATATCACTCAGTCCATCATTATCGGCGTCGAAAATAAGGTTACCCCAGGTCCAGTCCGTAGCCGAAATACCAGCGTAATTTCCAATTTCAGAATAGGTGCCGTTTTTATTATTAAGTTCCAGGCAATTCTTCATAAACTGGTGATAAAATCCTGCATTCACTTTGCTATTATAGAAATCAATATTGTCAAATGAGCCTAAGGTTTTCAAACGATAATCGTCACCCGGTAACATATCCGTTGTAAAAATTTCTGAATATCCGTCATTATTTAAATCCCCGACATCAGTTCCCATAGATGACATACTTATACTTTGCATCTGGTTTTCCAGTTCATCTTTAAACGTTCCGTCTTTTTGATTGATGTATAAATAGTCTTTTTCGTAAGAATCGTTTCCAATATAAATGTCAGGATATCCGTCATTATTTACATCGGCTACACTCACTCCGAGGCCAAAGCTAATAAGGCTTCCATGAATGCCTGCTGACTGGGTAACCTCTTTAAAATGCCCATTGTCATTTCGGTATAAATGATCACCGCCGCCCTTTAGAAAAGGGGCAACCGGCCAAAGTGAATCTGGGAGGTCCCGACGGTTCGCATTATTCAATGTATTAATAGGCATTGGGCTGTTATTGATCATAAAACAATCCAGGTCACCGTCCATATCATAATCAAAAAATGAAACCTGTGTTGTATAAGCAGAAATATCCAATCCATACTTATGAGCCTCTTCGGTAAAGGTGTTGTTATGGTTATTAATATATAGTTTATTTCTCCGGTTACCGCTTTTCATATGGCCTGAGTTACAAACATAAATGTCCAGCCACCCATCTCCGTTTATATCAACAAAAGTTACGCCCGTGCTCCACATACTATCTTGTCTTAATCCTGCCTTTTGAGATATATCTTCGAATTGAAAATTACCCTTATTCAGGTATAATTTATTTTCGCCCATATTAGAGGTAAGCATTACATCCGGCAATCCGTCATTGTTGATGTCTCCGATTGCAACACCACCGCCGTTATAAAAGTTGCGAAAAAGAAAGCTATTCTCTATTTTACTGTCTTCAACTTTATTCACAAAATTTATTCCGGTGTTATCCATCAACTGAAATAATGGCTCTTCAGTTTTTTTTTGACAGGAGAGTGAAATCAAAACGAGAAAAAGTAAAGAAAGCTTTGGTAGTTGCCGCATTATTCAAATAATTAAAATCCTATGTTTAAAGGAATGATGTTTGTAAAGATGAAACGCTCAACTAAGTTGATTCCGGTTTCAATGATCGTCGTTGCGATTCAAGGTAAAACTAAAAAGAAAATATCGCGCACCAGGTTTGGTAAAATTAATAAAAAATTAAAAGGCCGGTAAACGGCCTTTTAATTAGAAATTATTCTTTCATCTAAATTTAGTATCCAGGATTCTGTTTCAAGTTGGGATTTGCTGCCAATGCCTGGTTTGGAATTGGATACAAAAGATTCTTAGGATCATCAGTTGGCTTGTACTGCCATACCTTAAGAAATACACCGAAGCGCATAAGATCGGTTCTTCTGAAACTTTCCCAATATAATTCTCTTCCTCTTTCAGACAGAAGACTGTTTGGGTCTTCAAAATTAGCTGCATTAACCAAAGGCAAAGTAACCAAAGGGGCAGCACTACGAGCAGTACGAAGCCCGTTTACTAAAGTAAGCGCGGCCGGATCAGCAGGGTTAATCCTTAGCTGTGCTTCAGCAACCATCAACACAACATCAGGATACCTGAAGATCATCAAATCATTACCGGCAGGACCGCCATAAAAACCATAATCAGGTGCATATTTAACAACTCTAATCCCAGTTAACTCAAGGTTTGAGCCGGACTCTTTCATATCCGATGCAATAGCTGCATCAAAAGCTAGTGGATTTCCTTTCCTATCTTTTTCGGCAACGCCAGCTTCATTATATTGTTGACCAATTAGAAAGCCCGGACGAATACCAGAAGTTTGAGTTGAGGTTAAATTGCTATTTACTCTTCCGCCAAGTCTTTGATCAAGAGCAGTATCAGCATTATTTTTTGCACCAACTCCAGTAAAAAATCCACCAACTCTATTAGAAGATGAAGTTGCAGTTGTTGCACCAAAAGTATTATAGAAATCGCTTATAGTCGAAAATCCATTCCAACCAGCATTCGGTGCTAGCTTATCCCAACTGTTGTAATGCAAAGTCATGTTCCAGCGCGCTTCTGTACCGGCATGATTTGCTCCAACGCCACCTGTATTTGGATAGAGGAAAATGGCTTCGGGTGTAGCATGATTGGTTGGAGAAAAGTTATCAAAATAATTAGCGGAATAAGAATATTTACCGCCGGTGATGATGCTATTACCCATTGTCACAACCTGTCCAAGGTCGGCAGGATCAAAAGTAGGAGCTGCAGGATTAGCGAACACCCCTTTTTGAAGGTATAATTTCATTAATAAAACCTTTGCGACGTCAGCGTTGATAATTGCCGGATTACCAGGAGCAGGCAAATTCGGCAGCACTGCTGTAATTTGAGCTATAACCGTATCAGCACCAGCAACGCCACTTAATACCTTCGGCGCCAATAGCAAATTATCCCCAGGATTTCTGATAGGATATTGCCCATATAGATCCAGTAAGTAATATAAGGCGAAGCCTCTTAAACAAATTGCCTGGGCAGCCTGGCTTGGTGTTGGATTAAATCCTAAAACGTTTGTCGCATCAAAATTCAGTTTATTTAAGTTATTAAACACACTTAAGATTTGTCCATGATCCGCAGTCCAGGTATGATTATGAATTACTCTCCAAACTCCGTTATCATCCCAATCGCCCCCTCTTGTTGGAACGAGGGATTCATCAGAAGCATTTTCCTCAAGGGAAAAAAGCTGATCTTGTCCTGCTAAAAAAGTAAGATCAGAGTACGCAGCACCTAACAATAAACCGGTACCGGCGGTTCCTAAAGATGAAGAAATCTGTTGACTTGTAAGTGTACTGTTTAATTTTTCATTCAGTTTCGTACACCCCGACATAATTTCCACTGCAAGCAGGAGGAAAGCAAGTCTTTTTATCATTTTATACTTTATCATAATTTTCAATTTAATATTTTATAAGGAAAAATTAGCTCCTAAGGTTATAAATCTTGGGGTTGGATAAGGAATGTATTCGAGAGACCTTGAAGGATAGCCATTGCTGCTTTTATCAATATTTACTTCAGGATCAAAGCCGGTAAACTTAGTAATAACAAAAAGGTTACTGCCACTTACATATATGTTGGCGGCCTTTACATATTTACCAATGCTTCCGATATTATAATTAATAGTAGCATTCCTTAATTTCCAATAATTACCATTTTCCAAGAATCTTGTTGATGCTCCAACAACACTACTTGGCTTTTCCGCTGAATTAAAAGCATTTTTATCAATGTTCCTACCATTAGCGATACCAGAAATGTTGGTAACATCTGTAGAAGTTTCATTATAAATCATAAACCCGAAAGAGCCCCCCATGTTGATGCCTAATGTAAATTTATCATACCTAACTGTAGTGCTGAAACCAGCAAGGTATTGAGGATTTGGATTACCGGCAAAAGTTGGATTTGCTGCGATAATCTGATTACCATTTGCATCATAGCCACCAAATTTTTTCAAATACCACTCATTAACCGGGTAGTTGTTGGCAAACACCTGTACCTGTGTGCCGGAAACACCTTGACCACTTAAAATACCCGTGTTGATCAACAAATTTCTGCCTGTATTCGCATCGGTAAAATTCTTGATGAGGTTTTTATCATAAGCTATATTACCAGTAACTTCCCAGGTAATTTTTTTATTCTGAACGATAGTAGCACCTAAAAACAACTCTACACCGGAATTCACTAAATGAGCGCTCGGTAAGTTAATGTATGAGGTAGAACTTGGCGCAGGCTGAATAGCGACCGTTGAGAACAAAATATCTGAAGTATTTTTGTTGTAGTAGTCAAAGGATCCATAAACTTTTCCTTTGGCGAACCCAAAATCTACACCAGCATTAAGTTGTTTTGAACTTTCCCATTTCAAATTGGGATTGCCGTTCACAACCTGGGGGGTAGTGTTAAATGATGTTAGGGCAAACTGCTCTTTTGACGCTCCAGCCGGGAACTCCTGGTTACCCGTAACTCCGTAAGAAACCCGGAGACCTAAGTTGGAAAAAACCCGATTGTCCTTCATGAAGCTTTCATTATTGACCTGCCACTTAAAGGCACCGGACGGGAAATAAGCATATTGGTTATTAGTTCCAAATTTGCTTGATCCATCATCCCTGATCGTTCCAGTAAGAATATATTTATCACGATAGTTGAAAGTAGCTCGTGCAAAATAAGATTGTAATTCAGATGTTGGGTTTACATAAACTCCATAAGGATTTTGCGTCTTAGCATCCTGGAACAAACTCGTGTACGGAATGCTGATTCTGTTGGCATAATCAAGGTTTGTATTGAAACCGCTCGCAGTTATACCGCTCCCACTGGCGTTATCTTTATAATATTCAAATCCCACGACTGCATCCAGCGATAAGCCTTTGCTAACATTAGCTGTATAACTAAGCGTATGGTCGATTATCTGGGTGGTAAGTTTGGCATTAAGTATTCCCGCATTTCCCTGGCCAGATACCCCGTTTTGTCCCTGTATCCAACCATCAATATTGAGCAGGCGATTACCAGTACCATAGTTAATACCGTAAAGAAATTTATAGGTTAAATTATTAAGTATTTTATAAGATGCAGAAATGTGCGCCAACATTTCAGTAACATTTGATTTGTCTGAATATGACTCACTTTCTGCGAGAGGATTTCCTGATCCGTTAGCGGGATAATTATATAATCCATTAACTCTAAACGGAAGCGTTGGATTCCATTGTAAGGCGGCTGAAATCATATTTCCTGCAGATCCGGCGTTACCGGTTGGTGCAAGGCTTTCGCCATAATTTCCGGCAATCATACCAAATTCAATGTTGAGCTTATTATCTAAGAAATTATACTGACCATTAAATGTGGCAAGGTATTTTTTCAAATTAGTCCTTAATATAAACCCTTCCTGGTCTGAGGCAAGGAAAGATGCTCTGAATTTACCGTTCTCATTACCACCACTGAAAGCGATGTCATAGTTTTGAGTTATTTTACTTTGAGTTATTGCCTTTAGTGCATCAGTATTTTTCCCACCATCTAATGCATTTGCCAGGCTATCTGAGTTATATTTATGAAGCGCACTGCGAAATTGAGAAGTATTCAATATCTCAAATCTTTTCATATAACCTGCAGGAAGCCCAAAATTAACGCCCACGTCGATTTTCATTGGGCCCGAGCCCCCCTTTTTGGTCGTAATTATGATTACACCATTAGCACCTCTTGATCCATAAATAGCAGTAGACGACGCATCTTTCAATACGTCAATTTGTGCGATATCATATGGATTGATGAACAATAACGGATCGGAATTACTTGCCTGGCCGCCAAACGCTGTACCCGTGTTGGGCCTTGCAGTTCCTCCGTCTAAAATAACTCCGTCCACAACATATAACGGGCCCGAGCCGGCTCTAACCGAAGAGCTTCCCCTAATTTGAACTGTAGTTGCAGCACCTGGCTGACCACTCGTATTAGTAACTTCCAAACCGGCTACTTTATTTTGTAGCAACTGATCTGGTGAGTTAATTACTCCCTGGTTAAAATCTTTTGACTTAATAGAGCTAACTGCACCGGTTAAATCTTTTTTCCGTGCAGATCCATATCCGATGATTACTACATCTGATAAAGCTTGAGTTGAACTTTGCAGAACAACTTTTACGCTGGATAAGTCAGAAACATCAACTTTCTGAGTTTCAGATCCAACATAACTAATTTGAAGAACATGTGATTTAGCGGGTATATTAATAGAGAACGTGCCATCAGCGGCACTCCTCACACCCGTTTTTTGTCCTACAACTATAACAGAAGCGTCCCCTAGTGGAGCGCCATCCGGAGAAGTTACAGTCCCTGTAATTGTTCTGGTTTGTTGGGCCATTAATTGCATGAAGCAAAACAGCATAAACAGTCCGCTTAGCAGAAGTTTTTTTCTCATAATCAAGTAATTAATTAAGTGTTAGTGTTTATTTAACGTGTAATTTACACACTATTGTTAAATAAATATCAATTTTTGATAAAATTTTAAAAAATTATTTCTATCCAAATAGCAATTGTTTAAAAAAGGACATAGACGTGACTTTTTTTCAGTGTATCTGTTAACACATCTCTGCAAAACGAAAATTTATCATTTATAACCCGACTGAATAAGAATAAGAATAATATAGTGACCGATAATACAACTTCATATAATATATAATATTAAGGATGTAAACAGCAAAATTTTTCATGGTTATTGATGCAGGCTTAGAATAAGGTCGTAAACGCGGCTAGAAAGGTTTTTTAATTGTGCGGTAATTTTTTCTTCTGTCACGGGAATAAACACGGCAATAATGTATTTTATATTACCATCTTCAACAATGCCAACGTCATTGGTATAAAAACTCCACCAGCCAGTTTTATGATAATACATAGCTTTACGTGGTAAGCCCAAAGAAAGTTTAGTTGTATCTAATTGCCGGCCAAGCAAAGCTTTCATTTGCATACTAACCCATGGATTAATCAATGTATTTGTATAAATTTTAAACATAAAATCTGCAGCATGGAGCGCGCACGTTTGTGTACTTTTTATAGTATCATAGCCGATATCTTCAAATTTCCTGCTCAAAAATTTTCGGGTCACTTCGCTTCCGTACCAGCCCATTAAATGCATTGTTTTATTGATACTGTCTCTTGTCACTTTATCAATTAAACAATTTGCCGCCGCGTTATCGCTTCTTGTAATCATCAGGTCCAATAAATAATTGATGGTAACGGTGTCGCCTGCCCGCAAAAGCGGGCGTGGATCAGAACTTATCTGTTTTGATTTATCAACATCATTGGGAGACTTTACGATGTAATTTTCATACATGGAAAAATCACCATTATTTACCTGGCGCAATACTTCCATCGCCACATACATTTTATATACAGAAGCAGGATAAATAAAATTGGAACAATTTACACAGCCGAAAATGGGTTTCTTGCCGGTTAGATCTATTACGGCAAATGAAATTTTTTCCACGCCATCATCCCCTACATTCCAGGTGCTGTCTAAGCCAGCTTCATGAATTATTTTTTCCAACGAAGTTGTAAAACTTTTTTCTTGCCTATAATAGGATGGGATTTTCGTTTGGCCTTCTCCATATAAAAAAGAAAAACCCGCTAACAATAAGATTAACCAGCACTTCAATTAATAAAAATTATTTTTTTTACAGTAAACATGTAACGCAATTTTTTTAAAAATTAATTGTGCTCATGCTACAATTTTGATTTCATTCTAAAATCGTGCAATGTTTTACGTGTTTGTATTTGAATTTTATTTTGAAAAAACTTAGTCCCACCCAGCAACTTACCTTTTATTCCCAAAGCCTGGGACGCCCATTTATGCAAGTTGAAATTGTCTGTGTGGTTAATAATTTTTGAATCTTTAAATTCAAAACTTGCCTCAACAATATTATGTACCCGTTTGCCGGTTCTGCTAAAAGTGTACCATGCTTCCCAATGAACAGAACCCTTTTTTAAACTGGCCTGTATTTCAGAAAATTCAATTTTCAGATCTTTAGCATTTTGGCAAAGCATTGTCCACATTGCCTTCACGTCATCGCCTTTCAATTCGCCAAATACCGGATCGTGGAAAACAATATTATTATGGTAGCAAGAAATCATGGTTGCAGCATCTTGCTTTTGAAACGCTGTGTAAAAAGTTTCTATTAAACTTTTCATCGGATTTACCATAAATATTTTTAAGAAAGATAGTCAGCTTTTTTGGAAAACCGCTCCATTCTCAGGATCAATAAAAATTATTTTTTCCTGCGGGAAGCGGACCAATAATTTTTCTCCTAATTCAACCACATCTTGTGCGGATCGCCTTGCTATTAAGGTTTTACCGTTTAGTTCAAGATAAATTAATTGCTCATTACCCATATTTTCAAACGCCATCACTTGCAAAATGGATTCTCCATGGCTTGAAGATGTATCTAATGAAACAAGCAAATTTTCCGGTCGAATTCCAATTTCTACAAGCTTGCCGGTTTTTGTGGCAAGTGTTCCTGGTATCACGGAACCTAATGAAATTTTGAAATCATTTTTTACCTGGATAAAATAATGATCATTTTCTTTTTCAAGATTGCCCTCAATAAAATTCATTGTTGGCGAACCAATAAAACCGGCAACAAATTTATTATCTGGATTTTGGTATAGATGCATGGGTGTATCTAATTGCATCAATTTGCCTTTGTTCAAAACAGCAATCCTCGTTCCTAAAGTCATTGCTTCGGTTTGATCATGGGTTACATAAATGATCGTAGCATTTATCTCGCGGTGCAATTTCTGTAATTCAATTCTCATCTGGCTGCGAAGCTTCGCATCCAGGTTACTAAGTGGCTCATCAAAAAGAAAAACTTTTGGCCTTCTGATAATGGCTCTTCCGATAGCAACTCTTTGCCGCTGGCCGCCGGATAATGTTTTTGGCTTGCGATACAATTCATCTTCAATTTCGAGCAATTTTGCGGTTTGCATTACACGCTCTTTAATGTCAGCTTTGCTATAATTTTTCAATTTCAAGCCGAAGGCCATATTATCATATACCGTCATGTGCGGGTACAAAGCATAATTTTGAAAAACCATTGCAATATCCCGATCACGCGGACTTAGATCATTTATTATTTTACCATCGATTGACAAAGTTCCTTCGCTAATTTCTTCCAGCCCTGCTATCATCCTCAACAACGTTGATTTGCCACAACCGGAAGGGCCAACAATCACCAGGAATTCCTTATCATGAACGGTAAACGAAATATCTTCAATCGCTTTTTTTCGTCCCCGATCCTTGTCAACGTCATCATATATTTTGGAGATATTTTGTAAGGTAACTTCGGCCATAGTTGTTTATTTAGAAAACGCGTTTGAAAAAACATCTTTTGAAATTCGTGTAATGCGGCAGGCAAGGTCCAACTCGCCCGAAGCTAAAATAAAATCATCACCGTCTTCAACAATGCCGGTTGTAAAAACGACGTCATCCAGGTAGATCTGCCCGCTGATTTTTTCAGTAAGCAAAGGATTTGCCTCGAGTAAAGGAACGTTATCCTCAAGATATAAAATCTTTAAAGGGTCGTCTTTATCCAGCATCGCCCAAAACGTTCGATAGATACCAACTTCAGTTTTATTTTCAACCCCATGATACAACATAAGCCATCCGTTAGAAGTAAGAACCGGTGGAGTGCCACCTCCTATTTTTACATTAGATAAAGAAGACCGCCTCGCCCGAAGGAAGGGGCCATCCGCAGGTTTCCAATGAAGAAGATCAGGGGACGTAGCCAAATGGATAGCGGCACCCGGATGATACAACGATTCTGGAGGAGTTGCGAAATAACATTCCCCCATTGGCCTGGTTAATGCATAATAATGGTCTTCAATTTTTCCTTCAAAAAGAAGCATGTCCTTGTTCTGATGATCAAGAACGATCCCGAGCGAAGTAAAATTCAGGCCATCTTCGGAAACATACAACATGGTGGAATGCCGTTCAGAACTTACGCAACACACCGTCATGTAATAACGGTTATCCACAAACGAAATTCTCGGATCTTCTATCCCATATTCCTGGCTTGTAAATTCCGGCGCAATTATTTTATCATAATGAACAGTTTTTATCAAAGAACCATCGGCATTTAATTCTATCGGCAAGAGCCACGACAAAGAAGTAAGGGCATACACGGAAAAACCGTAAGCATTTATTTTAAATTTCCTGGGATCATCCATTTCCACTTCAGAAAGAGGCCACGCATCCGTGACATAACTACTCCCTTTATCCCATCTTATACAATGCGCCTTATCACCAAATACCGGCGTTTTTAAAGCTTCCGCCACTCTTACCATCAATAATAAATTTCCATTTGGCAACCGGCAAAGCCCGGGATTAAAAGCGCCTAAAACATAGGTATTATCCTTTAATCCATTTCGTAAAGGAGATTGGCTGAGATCAACGTCACCCGGAGAAAATATTAAATGATCAGATTTTATATAATTGTTATTCACGTATTATTTTTTTTGCCGTTAGTTTTATTAACCTCAATATTTCGGAAGTTATTATCTAATATCACATTTTTCTTTACTCCAATGGAGTCTCCTGTTTATAACAAAAGATACATTGCAGCATTAAGGCTCCGTTAGGAGCCACCTGCGTATTACTCAATAAAATCAAATAAATATTTTTCTTCGAAAGGAACTTCAAATTTCTTTAATAATTGGTCATATTCCTGCCTGAATGTTTTCTTCTGATGATGTGTCTCCTGATTTAAAACGTATTTCACAACAGCGTCAATATGTGAATGGGAATAGGAGAAAACACCATAACCTTCCTGCCAATTAAATTTTTTATCAACCCAATTTTTTCTATTAATGAATTCATTACTCTCCACTTTTATTTCTTTTACAAAATCAGGAATGAATA
>JBDTKB010000054.1:0-2689 GCA_039935555.1 Ginsengibacter sp.
TTTTATCCAATACTTTTGAATAACGTTTAATAGAATAACAATCGTCCAAATATCCTAATGTAATTACCACCCTCGAATTAAAAAATTTAAGCCTGCAGTGATGCGGGCTTTTTTTTGTTGTAAGGTATCTGGTTTCTAATTTCACCCTTGGCTTTCTTTGGTCATTTTCGCCATAACGGTTTCAGTTTCTATTCTTTAATAAATTGCTGTGTATTTTTTAATAAACCTGATTGAAATGAAATAGAGTAAACTCCCGCCGGTAAGTCCGAAGTGTTGATTGAAGTCTCCGTAGTTCCTGCTTTCAGTTCTAATTTTTTTACACAGACCCCTTTTGCATCTGCAATAATTATTTCCATTGGCGAAGTAAACCCAGCCATTCTGATAAATAATTTATTATTTACCGGGTTTGGAAAAACAACAACGGCGTTCTTCACCGGGGCAGCAATTGCTATTATTTTACTGTAGGTAAATCGTCCATCAGCGTCCACCATTTTTAACCGGTAATAATTGATAGCCTGTAAAGAACTGTTATCCGTATACTTGTAATTGTTGGTCTCTTGTGTACTACCAGATGCCGGAACATTTGTGATCGGGAAAAATGATTGCGGTTCAAAACTCTTTTCTACGGTAAAGTATTTAGTGTTGATTTCCCTTTCCGTGCTCCAGCTAAGGACAATGGTATTACTTGAATACCGGCCGCTAAGATCAAGCAGTGTAAGGGGTAAAGGGCCATCAAAAAGAGTAATTCTCCCATCGTACGGATTACTCAGCCCGGCGCATGTAGAGTCAGGAGTGGAGTTGTGGTCGGTTAAAGTGCCGCCCACAGCCATGTTGGCCACTACACCTGCGGCATCTCTGCGCAGGAACAAACCGCCTCCTTGCGCGATGTCTACGTTACCTGCACATAAAAATTTGTAGGGATGATCATCATTGGGATTAAGTACCAGTTGCCCACTCTCTATTCTTGTAGCCCCTGAAACGTATAGCGAGCTGTCAATGTTTACTTTTGCGCAGCCGGTTTTGTTTATAACAAGTGTATCAACAGGGAAACCTCCCGGCCATGAAATATTGCTATTGGTATTTCCAAAAAACTCCAATTTATAATGGCAATAATTATTTGCACAACCGGTAACAGATAGACTACCTTCAAAGTTATAAACGCCTCCAACATCAAAAGCATCCTGGCCATTAATAATAACAGGGGCTACATAGGATGGCCCGTCGTGTAATTCGTCAATGGTGAGAAAAATAAGATCTCCGGAAATTTTTACATCTCCATTAAATCCCAGTGCTTCATTTTCTACTACAGTAAGATTACCATTGATAATGTTTGGCAGCGGGTTAGCCTGATCTTCCTGGATAAAACTAAAGGGGCCTCCGCCGTAAGAAAGCGAACTAACGTTTCCGTTAAGCATGGAGCCAGAAGTTCCAAATTCAAGGTTGGAATTAGCTTTTACGGTTACGTTACTGGAAACAAAATTTGAATTTCGCCCGATAAAGAACCTTAAATATCCGCCATTAGCTACATCCTCAATTGTTGTGCTTAAAATGGTATCTGAAGAATTATCGGCCAATGTGAACCCATCCGTATTAAAGGTGCTGTTTTCTGCATATAACGATCCACCACCAAATGACATTCCTCCAAAACTGCTACTTACTATCCTTGCTTTACTACTACTATCCATATATATATCAGCATAGTCTGTGTAATCAGTTAAAACACCAAATGTGCTGTTTATAATTTGAAGGTCCGCTATCGCAGGATTGCCTCCGTGCAACTGAAAAACACCAAGACCAACATTTGAGCCGGAATCAAGTATTACAAAGCCTCCATTGGACGTATAAACATTTACAAAAGCACCCATGTCCACAAAATTTACCGGGTAGAAATTTATGTCAGTATTGCTCACATGCATACTTCTACAAAGGCTGGGGCCACTGGAACTGCTGCCGCCAATATTGAAATCAGGGTTTTTATCATCAGTTTGAAAAGCAACCGAAGAAATTCCGGACAATGCCTGGCTGATAATGACGTCATCCAATGCTGTAGGTGCCCGCTGGATAGGCGTTTGGCCCTGGGGTGCATTAATCTGTATCCAGTTGGCAGGATCCTTGAAGTTTAATGAACCACCACCTTTGTAGAGCAGGGTAATTCCCTGCGAATGAAGGCAGGCGGCGATTTGTAGGCATGCCACGGCGATGAGAAGCCTTTTCATTGTGACTTGTTTTGATGATAATTATTTTGGTCGCCCAAGGGTTATTAAGTACGGCTTCTTCAGGTTGAGGTAAAGTGATTATTAAATATATATCATTTTGTTTATACTTATAATTATTCTTACAGGGATTTCGGGCTTTGTATACTTATTTTTTTATTGCCGCTATCTTGCAAAAAAAGGAAAGGTGTTTTTGCTGCTTATTTCTTTGGAGTGGACGCCTGCTATTCGGCAAAGTGAAAAGGCTTTTAGTTTACTTTTTCCCTTAAAATAAAAATTTGATTTATTGGTTGGCCCACTACGTTTTTGCTTGTCACTTTTCCCCTTGAAAAGAAATGTCTTTTTCTTTGTCTTGAGACATTCTTTGACCCTGCTCAGAAGAAACAAAAGTTCAAGGGAAACCCGATTACCCTGCACGTTTTTCCTTGCCTGCTCGGCAAAAGCCTTTTTTTGATTCGTGGATTTTCTCATGGTCA
>JBDTKB010000055.1:0-15229 GCA_039935555.1 Ginsengibacter sp.
AAATCTTCCTGGTAATTATAGCCGGATAAATGGATGGCCGGGATTTTTGCAAAGACAAAGCTGGGAAGTGGCATCTGGCAATAAAGTTGAGGCAGCGCGCATTTTAGAAGGGTTAGGCTGGAACGCCATTTTTGTAAAAGATGAACCGGGGTTTATCGCCAGCCGCGTAATAAGCATGATCATTAATGAAGCGTTTTTTACACTTGGAGATGGAGTAAGTACGGAGGAAGAGATAGATTTGGCCATGAAATTGGGAACTAATTACCCCTTGGGACCCTTCGAATGGTTAGAAAAAATTGGTTTGATAAATGTTTACACATTATTGAAAACCCTCGAAAGAGAGGATAATAGATACGTTCCCGCACCAATATTAGAAAAAAGATTCGCTGACCTTACAACTTCAGCGACAAATTAAATGGCCTACATATTAAATATTCACACTGCTACAGAAACGGCTTTGGTGTCCCTGGCGGATGGCCCGGTTGTACTAGGGACATTGACTAACGAAGAAACAAAGCAACACGCAGCCTTTCTACATTTGGCAATAGATAAATTATTAAAAGATCGGCAAATTGCCATAAAAGAATTGGAAGCTATCGGAGTAAGTTCAGGCCCGGGCTCATACACAGGAATACGCGTAGGTCTTGCGGCAGCAAAAGGCCTTTGCTTTGCCTTGAATATTCCCATGATAAACTATAACTCCCTGGAATTATTGGCGCTTTCAGCAATGGATTTTGCAAATGATGCGCAAGGTTTATATTGTCCGATGATTGATGCCCGGCGTATGGAAGTTTATACAGCGCTTTATAAATTTACTGAAGTGGAAGTGTTCGGTCCGTCTGCATTGATTTTGAGTGAAGATTCATTTTCTTCTGAACTAAGGTTGGGCAAGGTATATTTTTCGGGAAGCGGCACAGATAAATTTGAAAAATTGATTAAAAATCAGAATGCAATATTTCTGCCTGGACGAATATCGGCTGGTTCTATTGCCAGATTATCGTGGAGAAAATTTGAAAAGCAGGATTTTAGAAATACAGCATATCTCAGTCCATTATATATAAAAGAATTTCATACTATTTTAAAAACGTAAAAGTACTATCTGTAAAAGACGTATTTAAATTTTTTCTACTTTTTACAAAAAAATTTCTATTTTCAATATGTATCTTTATGATTCAGAATTGTAGATATTCACAACCTTTAAAAATATAAATCATGAGTTTTTCTGACCCAGTCCGACCATTAAGCATCCAGGAGCAGGTAGAAGAATTTGACAACCTCCCGGATATTGATTACCACAATATCAAAAAATCAGCAATGGTGCTTCGGGCTCTAAATCACAAGCTCCGGCAGCAGATAATTAAAACAATTCATGAAAGTAAGAAGCTTACCGTTACTCAATTATATGTGAAACTTCGTCTCGAGCAATCTGTGGCATCTCAACACCTTGCCATTTTAAGGAAAGCTGGTATTGTAACTACAGAGCGCGATGGTAAATTTATCTATTATACAATCAATTTTCCCCGCATCGGATCTATCAATGAGTTTGTAAAAAACCTCGTTGGATAATTTGATAAACCGGCTTTTTTCGGCCCTTTTTCTTTCCCCGTTTCAATTATTCTACCTTTGTAGAGCTACTCTTATCGGACTTTAGCAGTTTCGAAGGGTTTTTCTATATACTATTAAAAGATTATGTATTAAAAGGGATATATGTACGTTCAGCAAATTTATACAGCGTGTTTAAGTGAATCGGCCTACTTTGTAGAAAGCGGCGGCGAAGCAATTTTAATAGATCCATTGCGCGACATTGAACCTTATCTGGAGTTGGCGAGGGAACATTATGCAAAAATTAAATATATTTTTGAAACTCACATACATGCTGACTTTATAAGTGGCCACCTGGATTTGGGCAAAATAACTGACGCCCCAATTGTTTTTGGCCCAAACACCGAAGTGAATTTTCCCTTTCATCTTGCTAAAGACGGCGAACTTTTTAAAATAGGAAACGTTACATTGGAGGTTATTCATACGCCCGGCCACACGTTGGAGTCAACTTGCTATCTTTTGAAAAATGAAACTGGTAAGTCCTATTGTATTTTTACCGGTGACACATTATTTGTAGGCGATGTAGGACGTCCTGACCTGAGCAGTGGAGATAAATCCCGCGAAGAACTTGCTTCAATTATGTACGATTCTCTACAAAATAAGATAATGCCTCTGGATGATGATATAATTGTATATCCCGCTCACGGTCCTGGAACAAGTTGCGGCAAAAATCTTGGTTCCGAAACAAGTACTACAATCGGAGAACAAAAGAAAAGTAATTATGCCTTGTATCCACAATCAAGAGAACAATTTATTACCTCCCTAACGGATGGCCTTGACGCAGTTCCTCCTTATTTTTCTTTAAATGCAAAAATTAATAAAGAAGGATATAGCAATCTTGATGACGTTAAACGTAAAGGACTTACTCCCTTAAGTGTAGCGGAGTTTAAAACCAAGATGGTGCAAGGTTCTATAGCGCTGGATACCAGGCCCGGATTTAATTTTGTAAATGGTTTTGTTCCAGGTTCATTATTTATTGGTTTAGAAGGTCGATTCGCCGAATGGGCAGGAAGCCTTTTGCCATTTAATGGGAATATTATTTTGATTACAGAACCTGGCAGCGAAGAGCAAACCATTGTGAGGCTTGCCCGTGTTGGGTTTGATAATGTAGAAGGATATCTTTCGGGTAGCTTCAAAGCCTGGGAGCAAGCGGGCGAACCTATTGATATCATTATTGATATAGAACCAGATGAACTTGCTATGGATATTCCCTACGATGAGAACTTATTGATTCTTGACGTACGAAAAGGAAATGAATTTGCAGAAGGACATGTGAAGGATGCACTAAATCTGCCGCTGGGAGATATGATCGATATTGCTCAAATAGCAGGGCTTGAAGAAAATAAAAATATCTATGTTCATTGTGGCGGCGGATATAGGAGTTTGATTGCATCTTCAATTTTAAAGAGCCACGGGTATCACAACATTCGCAACATAGCGGGTGGGTGGAAGAAAATAAAAGAACAAAAAAATATTTCAACCGAGAAAGAAGGCAGCGTGTTAAACTAATTGGGGTTAAGGCTAATCTTGCTGTTTAATTTAAACAGGAAAGATCTATAAATAAGCGCCGATTCATTTTTACTAACGAGTAGGCGCTTTTTTTACAAATGAATTATTTGGCAATTTGCTTATGGGAAGAAAGCCAAACTATTTTTCCACCTTTCACTGCATTATCATCTTCATAAAAGGCCGAGTCCACTTTGCCGTTTTTAAATGTATCAATTTCTTTATACCAAACATTTATATAATTCGCGCTATCTTTTACTGCATGATTTTTAAGCCAAACCTGCATATCAATAGTAACGGAGCTGAGACTATCTCTGTATTTACCCCAAACCTTCATAAGCGAATCTGTTTTTCCACTAAACCTAAAACCGTCGGGCATCGCAGTAAACATACTATCTCCCATAGTATTTCTTAGCGCATTCATATCACCAGACTCCCAATATTTATAAGAGTTTAGGGCTACCAGCAAATCTGAATCGGATACATTATTATTAAAATCAGAAGTATAGCTGGCCGTATACGGCAATTTGATTGAACTCGGTTCCGCAGTTGCGTCGGTCGTCTTGGCTCCCTCTTTGTTGTTACATGCTATTATGCAACCTGTTAATGTGAGAAAGATTAAAATGTACTTTTTCATTTTGTTTTATTTTGTTTGAAGAATTATTTGACAAACGGAAAGCTTAGATGAAAACAAAAGAAAGCGGCGGTGAGATTATAGGAAGAATCTTTAAGATTTGCGGGATAAAGTAAAGCTATTTTTTTAAGAGAATGAATTTTTTAAATCATTGATATTTTTATGAAAAATCAGCTCTTTTAAATATTATTTTTTTGTTTTATTTTAGTATTGGTTAAGTTTTCAACGTATCCTGCCACATTTATAAACTTAAACTATATGATACTTAAATTTTTTCAATCAATTTTATTGCTTGCATTTAGTTTCCTGGCAAGTGCGCAATCATTACAAACCTGGACCTGGAAATACTATAAGATGCAGTTTAAGGCACCGGATAATATGGTTATTCAAAAAAGTGATGCCACCGTTTACCAGGCTTCCAATAATTCCATAACGATGGACATTTATCCATTGACAGGGCAAAATCTTACCTATGATGGCATGAAGAATGCCATTATTAAATGGGCTGATAAATCAAACAGCTATAATACTTATAATGGCAGCGGAGAGAAGCAGCCCATTTACCTGGAAAATATTAATGGTTATTGGGGCTGTGCGATCGATGGAACAAAACAAGGTTTTTCTGCCTCCGCTCTGCTTCTCGTAGATCCTGATCATCCTGATATGAACTTCTATGTTTGAGTATATCATGATTCGGTTGCAATTTTAAGAAGTTTTACACCTATGTGAAACTCAATTTTTTTAAAGATATTTTTAACCACATGGTAAAATCTTAACCTAACGGCAACGCGTACTTGCAATTTTTTTTGCTGATAGGAATATCAATTTTATAATAAAAAAATCTCCCTTTTCGTGGGAGATTTTTTATGATCAATTCATTTATTTTAAAACTTCATTTATTTTTTCTGCCAAATCAAGCCATCACCATTACTTAGTTTTATCGAATAATTTCCCGGCGCAATTTGATAAAGATTTACCTGCTGTTCGCCGGAAGTTATTACGCCGGTTTTTATTATTCGGCCACTCATATCGCTGATGAAATAAGTATTGGCAGCGTTCCGATCCTGGTCAGACTTTAACGTAAAACTGTTACCAATTACAGGATTTGGATATACTGATAATTTTGAAAATCTATTTCCCAGTAATACGCTTTTAATGCCAAGGAACTTTATATTTCCATCCTGGTCTTCCTCTTCAAGCCTGTAATAATTAGCTCCCGCTGAAGGTTCCATATCTGTAAAGGTATAGTTCATTGCCACGCTGCTATTTATGGCAGCACTTACGCTACCTGCTTTTTGAAAGTTTGTGCCGTTACTACTTTTTTCTATAATGAAATTTTTCGTATTATTTTCAAAAGCAGTTTGCCACGATAATTTTACCACATTATCAGCTCTCAAACTGGCCGAATATGATAAAAGCGAAATCGGCAATACACTTGCCGGCGCCCAGGTAAAATTGTCAATACCTATATAATTAAAGTTTCCTTGCAGTTGAAAATCTACTTCGTCAATTGATGTCAGGCTGTTATTTCCACCATCAGTTGAGAAATCAACATAGCTATAACCATTATCAGGTACATAGGATGTGCTAAATCCGGTTGTTTTATTTATCGTGAATTGTACAACGCCTCCCAATTTCCCGGTAATAATTAGTGACCCATCATCTGACGGATTATTCCCTCCATCGGTAGAAACAAATAACCATAAGTTTTTTAAAGTAAACCTACCTGCGGACGAAGTTTTAATTGAATTTATTTGGTTTAGCGCAACATTCGAACTATTATCTATAAATCTATTCGAGCGCTGATAGCCATATCCGGCCCTGGAACTGAATACCAGGAAGCTATTGGTAAGCGTAAATACCTGGCTATTGCTGATGAATGAGTTGGAGTTTGGTGTTTGAGATTCAAAAGTTTCGGTAAATTGGGCATTGGCAGAAAACGCCAATATTGCAAAGCTACACAGGATGATTACCTGTTTGGTAAAATTTGGTTTCATAAATTGGTAGAGGTTTTGTCTATAAGATTATAGTTTTTGGTTAATAAATAAAATTGGTTTTGCAAACACATCAATGATCTCTAAATGCTTTCAGGTCATTAATATTTGAATGCAAGGATAATAAACGGCAATTTAGTTTTTTTATTACTTCTAAATCTAATTTGAATACACTAACCACATGGTACCTATTTTTATTTTATTATATTATCAATTCATAAATAAAATCTAGTTTCCAAAAGGTAATCTGTGGGGATTTTTTCTTACCTCATATAAGTATTTAAATTATTTTGTACCTACCTTTTCCAATGATTAAGTTTAGGATAAATATTTTGATTATCAATTAATTATATATACTAAAGACCAAAAAAATTCGTTTTTAGCTGGCATAGAATTTCCTTATCAAGGTTCATCAGGTTTATGTTTACTCATCGTGCTATAAAAGTTTATAGCAAAAATTTTAATGAATTATGAAAAAGTTATTAATTGTGCTGACTATCGCTTCTGTTTTTGCGGCATGTAAAAGTGATTCTAAGTCAGACTTACAAACAAATAAAATTATTATGTCTGACACAACTGGCGCTCACCCTGCCAACGCGTCTTCCGATACAGGTAACGCTATACAAAGAGGAGAACGGCCCTTACCCGCATCCGCTAAAACAACAACAACAAAAACGTATGAAAGTCCAAAAAGTACATCAAGTTCTTCTACCAGAAACGAAACGACCACCACTACTACGGCAAAGAAAAAAGGTTGGAGTAGCAGGGCAAAGGGCGCGGTAATTGGTGGAGCCGCAGGTGCAGTAGGCGGAGCAATTATTAGCAAACACAAAGGTACCGGCGCAGTTGTAGGTGGAGTAGCCGGCGCAGCCGGTGGCTATATTATTGGTAACGAAGTTGATAAAAAAAATAACAGGTAAATAGCGCTATTGTATTTAGAAATTTTTGAAAGCCTTTCTGTAAAAAATAAAACAGGAAGGCTTTTTTTTATCGCAAAATTTTTTATAAGAAGATTTATTAGTAGATAATTTGTGCTATTATTTAATTTTGCGCAGATCAGCCTAATATTAGTTTGGTTGACTCTTGTTACCTTAGCTAAAATTTAGAGCTTATTTCGTTAAGTTTATTCTAAAATTTCTTTTAAATAGAATTCTTAAATTTAAAAAAATAATAAAATGAAAAAATTTCTCAGCATCCCAGCAATTATTTTAATGGGATTGATGTCGTGCAACTCAGGTAGTAATAGTGAGACCACCACCACCACTGACTCTACCACAATGCAAACGGATACTGCAAAGACGCAGACGGATACTTCACATTCGGCGATGAATATGACCGCCGTTGATCCGCTTCCCGCATTTGCTAAAGGCGCTAAGGTTTACTTTAAAAATCTTAAAAATGGAGAAAGCGTGTCTTCGCCGGTAAAAATAGAAATGGGTGCAAAAGATATTTCAATTGATTCCGCAGGAAAAGTAAGAGCAAATTCAGGACATTTTCATTTGTTGATTGATGCTGAAGATTCAATTGCTTCAGGCACAATTGTGCCTAAAGACAGTACACACATTCATTTCGGAAATGCGCAGAAGGAGACCACAATTACCCTGGCTCCGGGAAAGCATAAGTTGGCAATACAACTTGCAGACGGTATTCATCGCTCTTATGGAAGCAAGTTATCTGACGCTATTACCATCAATGTAAAAAAATAACTGTAAATATTAAGCCCGTAAAAAAACTCCGCAGTCGGCGGAGTTTTTTTTATTTAAAATAATTTTTATTTAAAATTTTTTTGATGACATCTCTTAATATTTTTTGGCCCTGTCATATTGTTGAGGCCATGAAATGTCTACATTTAATTCGTGTGCTGCATGCAAAGGAAAATAAGGATCACGAAGGAATTGCCTTGCCATTATTATTAAGTCTGCACGGCTTTCATCGAGTATTTGCTCTCCTTCTTTAGTTGTTGTAATAAGGCCCACAGCCCCGGTAAGTATTGCGGCTTCTTTTTTAATTTTTTCAGCAAAAGATACCTGGTATAAAGGCTCAACCGGAATTTTTTGCGCCGGAGAATTTCCGCCAGATGAACAATCAATAAGATCTACCTCTTTTATTTTTAAAATTTTAGCGAGTTCTACGGAATCGTCAATTGTCCAGCCACCTTCCACCCAATCCGAAGCAGAAATCCGAACAAATAATGGAAATTCATTTTTGATTACCTGTCTCACCGCTGCAACAATTTCCAATAACAATCTTATCCTCTTTTCAAAGCTTCCACCATACTCATCAGTGCGATGGTTACTAAGTGGTGATAAAAATTCATTTATTAAATAACCGTGAGCAGCATGAATTTCAAAAACTTTGAAGCCTGCTTTTAAAGCTCTTTTTGCAGCTTCAATAAAATCGTTGGTTACTTCTTCAATATTTTCTAAACTCATTTCTTTTGGCTTGGGCTCACCTTCTTTATAAGCAATTGCACTTGGTGCAAAAGTCTCCCAGCCGCCTTCTTCTTTTTTCAAAGCTTTTCCTCCTTTCCACGGACTTGCATGGCTTGCTTTACGGCCTGCATGCGCTAATTGAATCCCGGGTACGGCACCGTTAGTTGATATAAAACTGGTTATCCTCTTCAGAAATTCTATGTGGTCGTCTTTCCAAATTCCAAGGTCATCAGGAGAAATCCTTCCTTCCGGAGACACTGCTGCAGCCTCGGTTAATATAAGTGCAGCACCACCTACAGCTCTGCTTCCTAAATGCACCAGGTGCCAATCATTGGCAAAACCGTCTTCGCTGGAATATTCGCACATAGGCGATACCGTTAGCCTGTTTTTCAATTCAATGCTTCTGATCTTTAGAGGTTCAAAAAGTGCTGACATGTTTATATAAGGTTTATGTTGAAAAGCAATTTTTATCTTAATTAATCAAAGGCTATCACTTAATATTGAATTAGAACAGAAGTATAGATCGAATTGTTTATTTAGAGTCATCATTAATGCTGTATAACACGTAACCCTGGCCAATGTAATTCGACAAAACGGTTTGAGCAGTGAGAGAAACTTTTACCCCCGGAAATAATTCTTCTTTTTTAATATCGAGAAACATCATCGCCTGGCCGCATGCAATAAACTTGCAACCATTTTTCATCAGGTCTAATATTAATTGGCTGTTAGGATTATCCTTTTTATGCTTTTCCTGAAAGGTTGCATTATTTTCAATCGAAAAAAGTGAAGGCCCGTGCACCACTACTACGGGGTGAATATGGGAAATCGGAATTCCGGATGCTACATGCAAATTAAGCACCCTCGCTATTTCTACAAGCCCGGGGTTTAGCTCTTTATGAGAGGTATCTTTAAAATTGAGTGTAAATTCAAATATCAATTTATATTCTCTTTTAGGATCAGGAATTTCGTCTACTCCTGTAACCGGCAACACACCAGACCATGGACCAGCTTTTATTAGCGGGAAATAAGCAAGGCTTTTAAGCTTTTCCCATTTCATACTATCCTTTTGTGCTTTAGCCACACTATCAGCTACCATTTTAAGAGCAGCATCATTGGTAGATTGACTTGTTTGAGCATTTACAAACGGGAGAAAAGCAAAAAAAAGGCCGAAAGAAAAAATACATTTTTTCATAATCAGTTGTTTTTAAAATTTATCAATATTATTAAAATTGTTTTTTATAAACGCATAAAAAAAAATTTACTTTCTATTTATTAAAGCTGAAAGAATAATTACCGGTAATTAAAGCCAGTACTGGCCCCTTTATATTTATGGTAGCTAAAACATTTAAGAGTTAAATTTGTTACTCAAAAAAAAGATATTATGTCAACAACAAAAGCTTATGCCGCCAAAAGTGCGACAACTCCGGTTGAACCCTGGAGTATAGAAAGAAGGGATCCAAAACCTCATGACGTTCAAATAGAAATATTGTATTGCGGTGTTTGCCATAGCGATTTACACACGGCCAGAGGTGAGTGGGGCAACACCACTTATCCTGTGGTGCCAGGCCATGAAATTGTAGGCCGCGTTACGAAAGTAGGTGATCATGTAAAAAAGTTTAAAGTTGGCGATCTTGCAGGCATCGGTTGCCTGGTGGATAGTTGCCAGGAATGTGATAATTGTAAAGATGGCCTTGAGCAATATTGTTCCAAAGGAATGATTGGCACTTATAATTCAATGGAAAAAGATGGCAGTGGTTTAACTTATGGTGGGTATAGCAAGCAGATTCTCGCCCACGAGAATTTTGTTTTAAAAATTTCTGATAAATTACCATTGGAAGGCGTTGCGCCATTGCTTTGTGCAGGTATCACCACGTATTCGCCATTGCGCCATTGGAAGGTTGGCAAAGGAGATAAAGTAGGCGTTTTAGGGCTTGGCGGCCTGGGCCACATGGGCGTGAAACTTGCTGTTTCTTTTGGTGCTGAAGTTACCATGTTGAGCCATTCTCCATCAAAAGAAGTGGATGCAAAAAGATTGGGTGCACACAAATTTCTTCTTACGAGCGATAAAGAACAAGTGAAAGGTGTAAGTAATTATTTTGATTTTATTCTTGATACGGTTTCAGCCCCGCATGATTATAACACGTATTTGAGCATGCTCAATACTAACGGCGTAATGGTATGTGTTGGAGCGCCTTCGGAACCTGCTGTTGTACCTGCTTTTAATCTTATTTTTCAAAGAAGAAGTATAGCAGGGTCACTAATTGGTGGATTGCCTGAAACCCAGGAAATGCTCGATTATTGCGCGGAACATAATATAACTTCTGATGTGGAAGTAATTGATATAAAAGACATAAATGAAAGTTATGAGCGTATGCTTAAAGGAGATGTACGTTACCGCTTTGTAATTGATATGGCAACGCTTTAATGAAAGCAACTTTTTAATGAAATATTTTTCATCGACCGGCTTATTTTTAAAGTAAAGTATACTACAAAAAAACCGCATCAATTTATTGACGCGGTTTTTTTTGTATTTCTTATTTGAGTCTTTTCTTTATGATAAAGCTCAATAGAAAAGAAATTATTAATTATTAAGCTGCTGCAAGTTTTCCTGCGGCTTTTTCAAAATTATGAGCAACTTTATCCCAGTTGATCACATTCCAGAAAGCTTTTAAATAATCAGCTCTTTTGTTTTGATATTTTAAATAATAGGCATGTTCCCATACGTCGCAACCTAATATGGGCTTGCATTTGCAGTCAGCAACATCCATTAATGGATTATCTTGGTTTGGTGTTGAACAAATGGCAAGTTTACCATCCAATACGCCAACCCAAGCCCAACCGCTACCAAAACGAGTCATGCCTGCGGCGTTAAATTTTTCTTTCATTTCGTCAAAAGATCCAAAAGCCTCATCTATAGCTTTTGCTAAATTACCTTGAGGGTTTCCGCCACCATCTGCTGATAAAATTTCCCAAAAAAAGCTGTGGTTCCAATGTCCGCCGCCGTTGTTTCGTACTGCGGGGCTTATACTTCCTGCATTGGCAATCAATTCTTCAAGAGATTTATTTTCATTTGGCGTGCCTGCAATTGCTTTATTTAGATTATCAACGTAAGCCTGGTGATGCTTATCATGATGTATTTGCATAGTTTCTTTGTCGATGTTTGGCTCCAAAGCATCAAAGCCGTAAGGAAGAGCCGGTAATGTAAATGGCATAATTTATAATTTAAAGAGTGAAGGAATATTATTATAACAAATTTAGTTACTATCTGTTTAAAACCGTAAGCCCATTATAAGTATTTCCCAATTGCGAAACCAATATCCACGACATATTTACCTTTTTTTTATGAAAAAATCCTGCATAATATCGAGGCAGTCTTTTGCACAAATATTTCCGGTAACTTTTGTTTTCGGGTGCAATTTAACCCGGGAAAGGCCACCATGTTTTGAGTCGGGAGCGCCATAAACCAGGCGGCCGATCTTACTCCAATACAAAGCGCCACAGCACATTGCACAAGGTTCGATCGTTACATAAATAGTGGCATCCGGTAAATATTTCGAACCTAAATAATTGAACGCTGCCGTTAGTGCAATAATTTCTGCATGAGCCGTTGCGTCGGTAAGCGTTTCCACCTGGTTATTTCCGCGTCCGATAACTTTATCGCGCATTACTATAAGTGCGCCAATAGGAACCTCCCCGGCATCAGAAGCTTTTTGAGCCTCCCGCAAAGCCATTTTCATGTAATGTTCATCATCCATAATTCAATAATTACATTTAATTATTCTTTGCAAAAAGAAGAGATAACTTGGGGGAACAAAAGTAATCGTTATGACTGATTCAAATTTCGGGTTAAAGAACACGCGCAGTTTTTACCAAGAAGGCAATACGCTGTTTTATCAATTTAGAAAAAATCAATTACAAGTTTTGCAAAAGGCAATTGTAAAATATGAAGATGAAATTAATCAGGCGTTGTATTTTGATCTTAAAAAAAGTAAAGAGGAAACGTGGGCAACGGAAACTGGTTTGCTGATGGCGGAAATAAAAAATTCCATAAAAAATTTACGGCAATGGATGACGCCCGCAAAAGTTGCCGGCAGCCTCGTTACTTTTCCATCATCGGCAAAAATTTATCGTGATCCTTTGGGAGTTATCTTAATTATTGCTCCATGGAATTATCCTTTGCAATTGTTATTGATACCGTTAGTTGGCGCTATTGCAGCCGGAAACTGCGCCGTATTAAAACCATCAGAATTAGCGCCAGCGACTGAAAAAATTATTATAAAAATTATTGAAGAAACTTTCAATGAAAATTATATAAAAGTAATTCCTGGCAATGGAGCCGAGGTAGTTCCTCTATTGATAAATAATTTTCGTTTCGACCATATTTTTTATACAGGAAGCACAACAGTTGGTAAAGAAATTTATAAACTTGCCGCCAATGATTTGGTTCCGGTTACCCTTGAACTTGGCGGAAAAAGTCCGTGTATTGTGTATGATGATGCAGATATAAAAGTTGCTGCAAAAAGAATTATTCTTGGTAAATTTTTGAATGCCGGGCAAACATGTATTGCACCCGATTATATTTTAGCACAAGAAAAAATTAAGAATAAATTATTAGAGGAATTGAAAAATGCGATCATCAAATTTTATACTGCTGATGCAGCATCGGCCTACGATTTTGGTAAGATTATCAATGAGACACGCTTTAAAAAATTGTTGAAATATTTGGATAACGCAAAGATATTTTATGGTGGAAAAAGTAATGAAGCTTCTTTATACATTGAACCAACAATTGTTGTAGAAACTTCCATGAATGATGCTATAATGAAAGAAGAAATATTTGGACCAATTCTTCCCGTATTGCCATTTAATGAAACGAACGAAGCGATGCAAATGGTACAGCAAAATTCAAATCCATTGGCATTTTATCTTTTTACAAAAAATAAACAAGTTGAAAAAGGATGGATTCAAAAAATACCATTCGGCGGCGGATGCATCAATAATACTGTATGGCATTTTGCTAATGAAAATTTTCCGTTTGGAGGAATAGGAAATAGCGGGATTGGCGCTTATCATGGCAAAAATACTTTCGATCTTTTCAGCCATCGAAAGCCGGTTTTAAAAACGTCAACCTTGCTCGATCCTTCATTAAAATATCCGCCATTTAAAGGCAAATTAAAATTGTTTAAGAAAATGATCGGATAAAATAATCCTTTAACTTGAAGTATATTTTTGTTAGAGATGCATTTTCAACACAGTATTTTTTAAATCATTTTAATAAAGAGATGTCTACCCTAAAAAAACTTATTTCTTCTACTTATAATTTCAGGATGCGCTTTTCAAAGAGCACAGGTTTAGGAATAAAGGTTTTAAAAAACGAGTCGAATAAAAAAGCAATCGTCAATTTTTATTCTTTGAAAGCATTCTCAAATTCGGGCGAAGAAATTTCTTTTGAAAAATATAAAGGAAGAAAAATTTTCATTGTGAATCTTGCCAGCCAATGTGGATATACTCCACAATATGAAGCGCTTGAAAAATTGCACCAGCAAAACAGCAACATTGAAATACTTGGTTTTCCTTCAAATGATTTTGGCGAACAGGAGCCGGGCAGCGATGAAGAAATAGCAAGTTTTTGCAAATTAAATTTTGGCGTAACCTTTCCTCTTTTTAAGAAGGATAATGTAACGGGAAAAAACCGGCAGAGTATTTACCAATGGCTTAGTAATTTAAATGAAAACGGCTGGAATAATGAGCAGCCACAGTGGAATTTTTATAAATACGTTGTTGATGAAAATGGAAATCTGTCGGGCGTATATTCGTCTTCTGTATCACCATTTGACATTCCGCTGTCGGCACGGCGATAGCCGTCAGACAGCTATTTCCGTTGGCAAAAGGTTTTCTGTCAGGCTTCTGGTGATGTGAGGCACTCTCTTACAATAATAAATCATTATCTTAAATTGATGAAGATTGCTACAGACGAAATCTACCATATTTATAACCAGGGAAATAACCGGGAAACTATTTTCTATTCACATGAGAATTACATTCAATTTTTGCAACTATTTAGAAAATTTGTTTTTCCTTTTTGCAAAACGCTGGCATATTGTTTAATGCCCAATCACTATCATTTCTTACTTTATGCTACAACAGCTTCTGAAAAAGTGAAACGCTTGGGAAATATAAACAGTTGTGAATTATCCAATGGGTTTCGATTGCTGCAAAGCACTACGCAAGCTATATCAATAAAGAAAGGAACAGAACCGGATCATTATTCAAACAAAAAGCTCAGGCAAAATCAATGTATGATGGCGACAAACACTATGAATTTACAGGGTTTCGTTACATCCATCAAAATCCATCAAAAGCTAAATTGGTAATGGATTTGGGGAAATGGCCTTACTCTTCTTACTGTGACTATGCTAACCTTAGAACCGGAACACTTTGTGATAAAGAATTAGCCGCTAAATTAATTGGGTTTGATATAGACCGTTTTGTAGAAGAATCGGGCAAAGAAACCGATGAAAGCCTGGTAACGCAAATTTTCTATAAAAGAGATAAATGGTAACTGTAACCTGTCTGACAGCCAAGGGCTGTACCGACAGGTTACACAGCACATTTTTCATGATAGTTGATTAGCTCAATTACAGATCTTTCAAATGCATAGCCGGTATATTGATCAACAATCTCATCAAGAACTTCCAGAATTTCATCCTTCTCTTTCAGCGTTACCAACTTAAGGCGATACTCTTTAATATTAGGCATTCCTTTTAAGTAATTGGTATAATGGCGGCGCATTTCATTTATACCTACAACAGGGCCTTTCCATTCAAACGATTTTATTAAATGTTTTTTGCAAACAGCAACTCTTTCCTGCACCGTTGGTGAAGGCAACATTTCTCCTGTTTTAACGAAATGATTTATTTCGTTAAAAATCCAGGGATAACCAATGGCAGCCCGGCCAATCATTATTCCGTCTACGCCATAGCGGTTTTTATATTCTACTGCTTTTTGCGGCGAATCTATATCGCCATTTCCAAAAATTGGGATTTTAATTCTTGGATTAT
>JBDTKB010000056.1:0-2604 GCA_039935555.1 Ginsengibacter sp.
ACCAGTGCATTATTTCCATAATCAAACTTGCCAAGTTCTACTCTTCCTATGTCTTTTAAGTAAATGATATTGCCAGTGGCGGGGTTTGATTTTATGATAATATTTTTAAACTGGTCAACGGAACTAAGCCGGCTGTTGGTAAGCACGCTGTATTCAAAAGCCTGGTTGTTGGGCTGTGGATTACCGCCGATAGTACCGGCAGCGACCTGTTGGTTTTGTTCACCAATGGCGGCACCTACATCTGAAGCGGTTATCCCAAGGGCGGCAAGCTTTTCAGGGTCAAGCCACACACGCATTCCAAAATCATCGCCCCTTGATACAATATCACCTACGCCTTTTACGCGGTGTAAGGCATCTTTCATGTAAATATTTACATAGTTGCCTATAAACTTTGAATCGTGTGTGCCTTTTGGTGAATAAAAGGCAAGAGCCACCATAATACTTGGATTGCGCTTTATAACGGTAATGCCTAAACGCTTTACTGCATCGGGCAAAGAAGGCTGTGCAATATTTACCCTGTTCTGCACATCAACAGTCGCGATGTTGATGTCAGTGCCTACATCATAGGTTACACTAATGCTGCTTTGTCCGCTGGATGTGCTATTGCTTGAAAGATAGGACATACCCGGAGATCCGTTTATCTGTATCTCCATCGGAGTGGTGGTCGTTTCTTCCACAGTTTTGGCATCAGCTCCGGTAAAAGTTGCTGAAACGCTTACGGTCGGTGGTGTGATGTCAGGATATTGTGCAATAGGCAATGTAGACATGGCAATAGCACCCACCAATACTATGACGATGGAAATTACAATAGCAGTTACGGGTCGTCGTATAAATGTTTCAGCGATCATTTTTTATTTCTTTATCGTAAATCTTTATTGAAATTTTTCTTCCTGCAATGATTATTTTTTTTGTTGTTGTGCGGCAGGTTTCGGAGGCGCCGTTGTTATAACTGAGCCCTGGTGCAGGTTTTGAACTCCGTCGACCGCTATTTTTTGTCCTTCGGTTAATCCGTCTTTAATAATCACATCCGGTCCTATTTGCCTGCCCAAAGCCACTTTTTGCTGCGATACTTTATCACTATCTCCAACCACATAAACATAAAATTCTCCTAACTGCTCCGTTACTGCCTTATAAGGAATGATGGTTGATTTTTCGCCGGCAGTATTTTTTACGCGCAATGTTGCGTTCATCCCTGCTTTAAGAATTTCATGATCATTAGGAAAAATCAACCTTACTTTTATTGTTCCCGTTTGCGGATCAACGGCGCGGTCAATAAAACTTATTTTCCCCTGGTAAGGATACACATCATCGCCAAATGCTATTGTAAATATTGAATCTTTGGGATTGGTGCCCACTTCCTTCATTTTTGAGAATTTATAAATTTGTTTTTGATCGATGGTAAAATCGACTGCCATCGGGTTATCCGTGGAAACAGTATTTAAAACTGTAGTTCCTGCTGTAACTAATGTTCCCTGCTTCACTTGCGAGATTCCTATTGTTCCGGTTAACGGTGAGCGGATAGACGCAAATTGTACATTGGATTGAACGCCGGCCACATTGGCCTTTGCCGCCGCTACCTGTTTTTTTGTAACCTCCAAAGCAGCATCTGCATAATCTACCTGTTGCTTTGCTACGGCGTCATGCTTATCAAGTTCATGGTACCTGTCGACATCTTTTGATGCTTTGTTAAGATTAGCTTCCTGTACTTGAAGGTTTGCCTGAGCCTGCTGTAGGTTAGCTTTGTACACCTGTTGATCTATTGAATACAGCAATTCACCTTTCTTCACTTTTTGTCCATCTTTAAAATGAATGGCCGTTATATATCCCGTAACCTGCGAAGTAATGTTTATTTGATCCAGTGCAGAAATGGTGGAAGGAAACTGATCATAGAAAATTGCATCAGTGGATTTAACCTCCGCAACAGATACGGGAGTTGCCGGTGGTGCCTGTTGTAGGTTTGCGGCGTCATCTTTTTTATTTCCGCAGGAGGCTATAATTAATCCGCAAAGAAGAAAGGAGAATAAATGAAGTCTTTTATAATTCATACACTGTAATTTAATATTGAATGTTTCCTAATGCCTGTGCCACATCTACTTTGCTTGACAAGAGCTGGTATAATGCATTGTAAAAATTTATCTGTGCTGTCCTTAAATCGCTCTCTGCATTAATAACTTCGAGGTAGGATTTTATGCCTGATTTGTATTGCAATTGTATCACATCATACACCTCGTTCGCCAGTGACAAATTTTCTTTTAGGCTATTATAATTGTACAGGTTGCTTTTGTAGGTGGCCAACGCCTGCGTATATTGAGTATTAATATTGTCTTGAGTACTGGCAATTGAATTGTCAACCTGGCTTAATTGAAACGCTGCTTGTTTTATTTGTTGCACCCTTTTTCCTCCCTGGAAAATTGGAATTCCCAGGGCTATACCTGCAAAAGAATTTGGATAATTCTGATTATATAATTTTGAAAACTGGTTATTTAAAAAATTTAGATTATAGTTTCCAAATGCTGAAACAGTTGGCAAAAAGCTCCATTTATAATACTGCAGGTTATATTGCTGTAATTTTTTTTGAGTCTCCAACAAACGAATTTCTATCCT
>JBDTKB010000057.1:0-7946 GCA_039935555.1 Ginsengibacter sp.
TTGATGAACATAATAACAAAGGTGAATAGCACCATGATTGCGCCCGCGTAAACGATGATATTTACAATGGCTAGAAACTGTGCATTCATTAAAACATAATGCCCCGAGATGGCAAAGAAAACTACAATGAGCCAGAGTACACAGTATATCGGATTTTTGCTTACCACTACTCCAATTGCACCGACAATTGCCATAGCCGATAAAAACCAAAATAATATTTGTGTTGTTGTCATTTTAATTTTCTTGCTTCCTTCTGATTTATTTCTTAAAAAAATTCCTTTTCAAAGCCGGTATTATTTTTCATTCCCGTGGCCTTCCGGGTGAAGCTTGCGGCTGCCCTTTGCTTTTGCATAAGCTTCCGGATCCTCCTTTGGATGAGGAATTAATAAATCCGGCTTGCCATAAATAAAACCTTTACGCTGATAATTTGCCGGGGCAAATGTTTCACTCAAATAAACTGCATCTTTTGGGCAGGCCTCTTCACACAATCCGCAAAAAATACAGCGCAACATGTTGATCTCGTATTTAGCGGCATACTTTTCTTCCCGGTATAAATGTTCTTCGCCTGGTTGCCGTTCGGCGGCTTCCATGGTTATCGCTTCAGCAGGGCATGCAACAGCGCACAACCCACAAGCTGTACAGTTTTCACGTCCTTCTTCATCGCGATTTAATATTTGTAAACCACGAAAAACAGGGCTGAAGGGCCTTGTTTGTTCAGGATAATTTATGGTAACTTTTTTGCGAAAGATATGTTTGAAAGTGATGAGCATACCTCTTAGGATTTCGGGCAAATACATCCTTTCCAATAAAGTCATCTTTTTTCTCGAAACTGGTTTTATCTTATTAGTAAGTGCTTGCATAACTGCCTCCTCTTTTTCTCCCAATAATTAAAGGGATCAATTTATTGTTCGCAAAAGTATATTTTAATTTATAAGTGTTGATCATTAAACTTTCTACTAATATTAATTAAGTTTAGAAATGCCAGTGATTTAGTTTCAATAAAATTAAAGCGCCTGTTATAAGCATATTTATAAGTGATAATGGTAAAAGAATCTTCCACCCGAGATTCATGAGCTGATCATACCTGAAACGCGGTATGGTCCACCGCACCCACATAAATAAAAATAAGAAGCAAGCGATTTTTACAAAAAATACTCCGCCTTGCAAAATGGCCATCCAGTTAGTTCCTATTTTCTCAATTAAAGTAGCATCATGTACAAAAGGAATATCATAACCGCCAAAATAAAGTGTCACCATTACTGCACTGCTAAGAAACATATTGACATATTCTGAAAATAAATAAAACCCAAGTTTCATTGAAGAGTATTCGGAATGATATCCGCCGATCAATTCGTTTTCCGCTTCAGCCAAATCAAAGGGAGTGCGATTGGTTTCTGCAAAGGCACAAATAAGAAAAATCAGGAAGCCTAAGGGTTGTTTAAAAATATTCCACCAATTGTCCATTTGCTGGCCTACCATTTCTTTTAGGCTAAGCGTGCCCGTTATCATTAATAAAGCAATAAGCGTGATGCCCATTGCCAACTCATAGCTTACAATTTGTGAGGCTGCCCTCATTGCGCCCAATAACGAAAATTTATTATTACTTGCCCAGCCGCCGATCATAATACCATATACGCCTAAACTAACAATACCAAAAACGTATAATATGCCAATATTTACATCAGCTATTTGGAGAGAAATATCCCGGTTAAATAAATGCACTTTGTTTCCCCAGGGCACCACCGCACCGATCATTATCGCTGTGAGCATCGCAATACCAGGGCCCAAAACAAAAAGAAATTTTGATGAAAATTTGGGAATGATCTCTTCCTTAAAAAATAATTTTAAACCATCAGCCAACGGCTGTAACAAACCGAAAGGGCCGGCACGATTAGGCCCGCGCCTATCCTGAATAATTGCAGCAACTTTACGTTCAGCATAAGTAGAATACATTGCCACTACCAAAGATCCGCTTACGACGGCGATAATCAGAACTAATTTCTCTATGAATACCGCCCAGTCAATTACTAATAAATGCATAAGTGAAAATGTAAAATTTAAATAACCTGTTCTGCTTTATTGCTGATAATTATTTCTAAAATTGTGGTTTAATATTTAATACATAGCCTGGTTTTATTCTTCTTTTATATCTGTTACATTGTGGCCGGTTGACATCGGTTCTCCATTAAAAGTATTAAACGTTGCCGGGCCGGGCAACTCATCAAGATGTACTTCCGGCTGATTCACTTTACTTTCCTCATGTATATCCATTAAAAGTAATGGGCTTCTTCCATTCAATAATTGATCTAAAGGATCATGCGGCATCACTTTTACCTGGTAATGATTGGCGGATATAACTGAATGACGATTTATGGAAGTGGGTTTTTCAATCACCCAATCTGATGTTTGCTTTTTTTCAAACCTGCAGGTATTGCATATCCACATGGGCTTTCCGTTTTCATCACTTTGTACTTCGCCCCACTTGTCTCTTCTCGATGTTACCCGATACACTTCATCACCCCGGTTCCATAAAGTAACTTTGCCGCAACACTTGTCGCAATCACGATGAGCATCCATTGGTTTTAAAAACCAAACGCGGTTTTTAAATCTAAAAGTTCTGTCAGTAAGCGCACCAACCGGGCATACATCAATCATATTACCACTGAAGTCATTTTCAATGGCTTTAGAAATATAAGTTGAAATATCAGAATGATCACCCCGATCTAATATGCCATGAACACGATTATCGGTAAGCTGATCAGCCACGTAGACGCAACGGTAACAAAGAATACACCTTGTCATGTGCAATTGAATATATGGGCCAATGTCTTCTCTTACAAAAGTGCGTCTTTTAAATTCGTAGCGTGTTTGCACAGCGCCATGCGCATAGCTTAGATCCTGTAGGTAACACTCACCCGCCTGATCGCAAATAGGGCAATCCAGCGGATGGTTGATCAACAGAAATTCAACAACTCCTTTGCGGGCATCCAGAACTTTTTCGCTGGTAATATTCTTTACCACCATTCCATCCATCACATTTGTTCTGCAAGATGCTACCAACTTAGGCATTGGCCTTGGATCGGCAGTTGAGCCAGCAGCAACCTCTACTAAACATGTTCTGCATTTACCTCCGCTTCCTTCCAATTTACTATAATAGCACATTGCCGGAGGAGCTACTTCTCCACCAATCATGCGCGCCGCATTTAAAATTGTTGTGCCGGGCGGAACATCAATGGTGATGTTATCTACCGTTATTTTAAAATTTGCAGGCGGTTCTTTTTTTATTTGTTCTGCCATCTTGATTCTTATTTTACGGGAAGCTTAGAGCCAGCGTAAAGATTATTTTAAATTCTATATAAATTATTCACTAACACAATTGTGCTTTATGATAGTTATGCTTTCACTTCTGCTTCCAATGAATCAGCATAATGTGCCAGTCCATAATTTCTTTTCAGGCATTCTTCCGGATTTAAAATATGCCACTCAAACTCATCTCTAAAATGACGAATTGCCGCAGCAACCGGCCATGCGGCCGCATCACCCAAAGGACAAATAGTATTTCCTTCAATCTTCCGCTGAATATCCCATAATAAATCAACATCCTTCATTTCGCCCTTGCCATTCTCAATCTTGCTAAATATTTTTTCCATCCATCCTGTTCCTTCGCGGCATGGCGAGCATTGTCCACAACTTTCATGATAATAAAATCTTGCGAGCGTTAATGTGTGGCGCACTACGCACTGGTCTTCGTCTAACACAATAAAGCCTCCTGATCCCATCATACTTCCGGTTGCAAAGCCACCATCCGAAAGACTTTCATAGTTCATCATCCTTGTTTCACCTTTGGCCGTTTTCAATAAGAGATTTGCCGGCAGAATAGGAACTGAAGAACCACCGGGAATGCAGGCTTTAAGTCTTTTACCATTTTTTATACCGCCACAATATTCATCACTGTAAATAAATTCTTCAACTGAAATCGTCATGTCGATTTCGTATACGCCTGGTTTATTAATATTTCCGCAAGCGGAGATGAGTTTCGTTCCGGTTGATTTTCCAACCCCAATTTTCGAGTATGCTTCTCCCCCGTTATTAATTATAGGAACAATTGATGCAATGGTTTCCACATTATTTACAACAGTTGGCCTGCCCCAAACACCTTTGACAGCAGGAAATGGTGGCTTTATTCTTGGCAAGCCTCTCTTTCCTTCCAGGCTCTCCAAAAGAGCGGTCTCTTCACCACAGATATACGCTCCCGCGCCCCGGTGCATATATATTTCACAGTCAAAGCCAGTGCCTAAAATATTTTTTCCAAGAAAGCCATTTTGTTTTGCTTCATCAATTGCCTTTTCAAGAATATCATTTACCCAATCATACTCGCCGCGTATGTATATGTAAGAAACATTGCTTCCCAATGCGAACGACGAAACGATCATCCCTTCAATCAAAAGGTGCGGAATAAATTCCATGAGATACCTGTCTTTAAAAGTACCAGGCTCACTTTCATCTGCATTGCAAACCAGGTAACGCGCACCACCTTCCGGCTTGGCTAAAAAACTCCACTTTAATCCCGTAGGAAAACCCGCGCCACCGCGACCTCTTAGTCCACTTTTTTTAACCTCTTCCACAATTTCAGCCGGCTGCATTTTTAAAGCTTTTTCTACACTTTTATATCCACCATCGCGCCGATAAACATCAAAATTGACGATGCCTTCCACGTGTGCATTATTCAATAATAATTTTATTCCCATAAATCAGTTTTTCTTCTCACAATTAAACATCCAGTGAACGCCAAATTTATCAGTCAGCATTCCAAATTTTGCACCCCAGAACTGGTCCTGCAAAGGCATGGTAACTTTTCCCCCTTCACCCATTTTTGTGAATACACTTTCAAGTTGATCGCCCGTTTCACATTCTACCGATAAAGTTATATTGTTATTAAACCCGTCAGCCGCGTTCGTTGAATCTGAAGCCATAATCAATGCTTCTCCAAACTTTAACCTGCCGTGCACGATTTTATTTTTATACTCGTCATTTGTATTTACCGGTGAATCTCCATACCGGCCCATTTGCAAAATTTCGCCATTAAGTGCATCTTTATAAAAATTCAGTGCTTCTTCGCAATCTCCTTTAAAATTTAAGTAGGGAAATAATTTCATCTTTTTATTTTAAAAAATACTAATTATTAGCTGCTGCTTTACTAATACATTCGTCTATAATCTGGTCAACTTTTTCTTTAGTTAAATGCTCCCGATACGTTTTTCCAAATTGCATCATTGGAGCATAGCCACAAGCTCCGAGACACTCCACCAACTTTAAAGTAAACATTCCGTCTTTTGTTGTTTCTCCATTTTTAATGGATAACTTTTGTTGTACATATTCAATTATTTCATCGCTGCCGTTGAGCATGCAAGGCCCCGTTTGGCAAACTTCAAAAACGTACCTGCCAACTGGCTTTGTGTTGAGCATTGAATAAAAAGTTGCCACTTCGTACACTTCAATTGGTTTTATATTTAATAAAGAGGCTACGTAATCCATTGCCGGAACATCCAACCAGCCGCCACCTTGCTGCTGTGCAATATGCAATACTGGTAATATGGCACTCTTCTGCTTTCCTTCGGGATAGCGGCCAATTATTTCATTGACTTTATTTAGTTGTTGCTCTGAAAAAATCATTATCGCTTATTTAAATATCAAATTAATTTGCCTTTGAAATCAGGCATCCATTTCACCGGCTATCAAATTCAAACTACTCATTGTAATAATTGCATCGCTCAACATTCCGCCCTTTGTTAGCTCCGCATATGCCTGGTAATAAATAAAGCATGGGCGCCGAAAGTGCAACCGATAAGGTGCTCTTCCGCCATCACTTATAAAATAAAATCCTAACTCACCATTGGCGCCTTCTACGGCAGAATATATTTCGCCTGCCGGCATTTCAATTTCACCCATAACTATTTTAAAGTGATAGATGAGCGCTTCCATTTTTGTATAAACATCTTTCTTATCAGGCAGGTAATATTCGGGTACATCCGCATGAAATATTTCTGCCTCTGCACCTTTAAATTCCTGCACCTTTTTGTAGGCGTCTTTAATAAGTTTCAGGCTTTGCCACATTTCTTCATTTCTTACAAGAAACCTGTCGTAGCAATCGCCTGTATTTCCAACCGGAATTGTGAACTCAAAATCTTCATAGCTACTGTAGGGCGAATGGATTCTCACATCATAATCTACACCGGCTGCGCGAAGGTTAGGACCTGTAAATCCATAGTTTAAAGCACGTTCAGCGCTTATAGGACCAACGTCAATTGTACGATCCATAAATATCCTGTTACGGCTAAAAAGATTTTCAAATTCTTTCAGCACCACGGGCCATTCTTTTATAAATTTTTCAAGCTTTTGAAAAGCCTCATTTGTAAAATTTCTTTCAAAGCCCCCAATGCGCCCAATATTTGTTGTTAACCTTGATCCGCATATTTCTTCATAAATTTCATAAATAAGTTCGCGGTATTGCATTACGTATAAAAAACCCGTGTAAGCACCGGAATCTACACCTACAATTGAATTGCAAATTAAATGATCGGAAATACGCGCCAACTCCATTATAATAATGCGGAGATAATCTACACGTTTGGGAGTTTTCACACCCAATAGTCTTTCGCAGCAAATATGCCAGCCCATATTATTTATGGGAGAAGAGCAATAGTTCAGCCGGTCTGTAAGCGGAGTAATTTGATAAAGAGGCCGGTGCTCTGCAATTTTTTCAAAAGCCCTGTGGATATAACCAACAGTTTGCACTGCATCTACCACACGTTCGCCGTCCAGCTCAACAATATTTTGAAACACACCATGCGTTGATGGATGCGTGGGCCCAAGATTTAAGGTGGTTGTTTTCTTTTCTAAAGAGTGCTCCGGTAGTTTTATATGATGTTGTGTTTCTGGCATATTAGTTTTCTATCAGTATCTGATCAATCTTGATCTTGAGGCAAATTTTTCAAGTAGATTTTTCCTTTACGCGATTTCAATTCACTCATCGATATTCCGAAATTTACCAAAGCTGCGCAAAATCCTGCGCCTAAAAAACCATCTCTTAAATTACTTTCCGGGATAAAACCGACGACTATCAGGGCCAGGAGAATTATTCCGTTTATGATTACATTTCGGTATTTGCTATAAATTAAATACATAAAAAAGTTTTATAAATATTAGTCTCTTCCAAACATTTCATCATCTTTATCAACACGCGTTTGTTCCTCAAGTGGATATTCCTTTCTCATTGGAAAATAATCCATTTCATCAGCATTTAATATCCTTATGAGATTGGGATGGCCTTTGAAAATAATACCGTAAAAATCATATGTTTCTCTTTCCATCCAATTGGCAGCAGCGTATAAGGCGGTGGCGCTAAAAACTTCGGGCTTTGCACTCGCGGTAAAAACTTTGAACCGGATCCTTATATTATCAACAAGATTATGAAGATGGTACACGATCGCTAATTCTTCATCTTTCTTATCGGGATAATGGACAGCACATAGATCTGTAAGGAATCGAAACTGAAGCGTTGGGTCATCAAACAAAAACTGCAGCACTTTAAGGTTTAAATCTTTATGAGAAGTGAACGTGAGCATACCATAAGGTTCGCCCCAATCATAAATTTCTTCACCAAATTTTTCCGTTAATTGCTGCTTTATTATTTCGTTCGATAATGCCATTTATTCCTTAAATTATTCCTTTTGATGTGAGAAAATATTTATGCCAATAAATATTTATGTGCTATTGAATTCCGTAACTGTTCATCAAATCTTTGTATCGTTCAGAATTTCTTCTTCTCAAACTTTCTTTACCAACAAGATCCTGAACTTTCATAAATCCATCCAACACAGCTTCTGGCCTCGGAGGGCAGCCCGGAACATAAACGTCTACAGGAATTATTTGATCAATTCCCTGAA
>JBDTKB010000058.1:0-4180 GCA_039935555.1 Ginsengibacter sp.
ATGCGAATAGTATGGTAAATTCATTGTTAGAAATACAGAAACATGGCGGATGGATTCCTGAAGCACCTGTGGCTTTAAGATATTCTCCGATTATGGGAGCGCAACATCAAAATTCATTAATCATTGGTAGTTATCTAAATGGTATCTCACAATTTAATCCGGATAGTGTTTTTCAAATGATTAAGCACGATTATACCACACCCGGAACGGATTATCCCGATGGCGGATATGCAGGTGATCGCCAAATGAAAGGCTATATGGAATATGGTTATGTACCCGATGAAGACGGGCCGGCAAGCAATACAATGGAATATGCTTACGACGATTGGTGTTTGGGACAATTTGCTTTAGCATTAAAGAAAAAATCGGATGCTGCGTTTTTTCTGAACCGATCGCAGAATTATAAAAACATTTTCGACAAGAATACCGGGTACGTTCGCAGGAAACACAAAGACGGCACCTGGGCCAAACCTTTTAATCCATTTCAATATGGAACAACAGGAGGCTGGAACGGGCCGGGTTTTATGGAAGGCAATGCCTGGGTTTACACTTGGTTTGTTCCTCAGGATTTACCCGGGTTAATAAAAATGTTGGGCAAAGATACCTTTAACCAACGCTTGGAAGAAGGGTTTAATAAAGGGTATGTAGATCTTAGTAACGAACCAAATTTGGAAGCGCCTTTTTTATTCAACTATTCCGGCAAGCCATGGCTAACACAAAAATATTCCCGAATGGTTGCCGGCAATTTTTATAATACTTCGCCATATACAGGTTGGGTAGGTGAAGAAGACGAAGGTCAACTGAGTGCCTTTTATTGCCTTATTTCTATGGGACTTTTTGATATGACAGGAGGATGTGCACAGCAACCTTATTACGATTTGAGTAGTCCGGTTTTTGATGAAGTAACTATTCATCTTGATTCCAAATATTATTCAGGAAAGACTTTTGTTATAAAAACAATCAATAACAAACCAGGCAATGACTATATCCAATCTATTTCTTTGAACGGCAAAAAAATATATCAACCACGAATTGACCAAAAGGCTGTGATAGCAGGAGGCGTTTTGACAATAGTATTGGGCGGTAAGCCCAATAAGGCTTATTGGAATGACTGATAAATTCATCCAAACCAGTTTCATAAAACCTTGCAGATGAATAATAATCCAAATAATCTTTGGCGAGATTCCACTTACGTCTAACAGGATTAAAGTGAATGTAATCCATCTTTTGCTTTGCAAATTCTCTGCTATATATTTCTATACCCAGGGAATCTCTTTACCAAATTTCATGACTTTTTTTGTTGCAATAGTGGCTGTAAAAAAACAGGTTCTATCAATTTAAAAATAGGGTTTCCTTTGAATTTGCATACACTAATTTAGAATTCTAATTTAAATTTAAAAAAGTTGTTTCGTGTGCCACGAACCAAGGCGGAGGATGACAACAAAAGTTGATTTACTTCCGCTACGCTGGAACTACTGCTGATAGCGAACTACAGCCCATTGTTACCACGTCTGCCAGTTAAGTGGTAGTAAAACTTCACAATTATTATTTTATTCTTAAACATTTTGAATTCCAAATTCTTGAATGGTGTTTATCTCTGGGTATTTATCAATGCTTAATTTTGTCTTACCTTCATTGATGTAATGTAAATAACGTTGCAAAACAATCATCGCAATATAAATACAAACCTGTCTGTCAATAAATGTTTGATCAAAAGGCTTTCCGTGTCTGTTTAAAACTGAAAGCTTTTCAACATGTGTAAAAAAATCTCGAGAAAGATTTAAGTTTTCACGCAATGCAACCCAGTTCTTTTTTGTATCGCCCATATCGAAGAAATTCATAATTCCTTCAATTGCTCTGTACGCAAATAAAGCAGTTAGGTCTGGTTCTAAGCATGCATATTTTATATCAGCAATGGCAATCCTTGCAACTGGATTATTTTTTAATTCAAATAATGTTTCCGTCTCGAAGTCAAAAATATTAGGCTGTAGCCAGGCTGAAATGTCTTGAATATTAATTTGTGCCAAGGTCTTATCCGGAAGAATTAAAGAAGTAAAAGTAACGTTACATAGAACACCTGTGTTGAGGAGAGCTGTATCATAAAATGATTGGGTGAAATATCTAACCATGTCTAACAGCGTGCTTAAATCTGATATTTCCAAATCACTTTCTATATTTACCACAACATCACTGGTGTTATTCAATAATAAAGTGTAGTTGAATTTTCCGATTCGGCTATCGATTGTTAATCTTAAAGGCGGATTTTTTATATTAAAAGAAACTCTTTTAAAACTAGGAGTTATCTGTCCATAAAATAAGTACTCCATATTATAAAGTCATTTATTACCGCTTACGTGTGTATTTACGCTAATATAAGCTACTCCATTTTACAAAAGAATTTTTCATCCACATTGATTTTGATTTTTTAAGACAAAAAGCGCGGTTAATGTAAAGTAGCTAAATACACTTATGTCCTATGGACTAAGGATTTTTGAGAACTCTTTATCGGGAAAATGCAGATACCGAAGGGTGGTTTGCGTTGGAATTCACAATTGATATTTTTCCCTTTCTTATAAAAAATCTTCTCGCATGAAAGGCAAAATTTTTTAAATAAAAAATATCACATGCACCAAAAATGATTTCAAGTTAGAAGTGGTGACCCCGGTGTGGCTCGAACACACGGCCCGCTGATTAAGAGTCCCTAAAAATGTGCTTTTAGTTATTTTGAAATACTTCTAGTTATGTGCTGAAAGCCTTACTGATATTGGATTGTATTGAATTTTTCGTTTTCTTTGTTTTTGAATATTTGTTATCGTTTTTGAAAAACATGTATCAAATCATGTATCAAATTCAAAAAAAAATTTCTCATGAAACAAAGAAATATAACAGTAACTATCGTACCTGATAAACGCAGAATAAAACATGATGTTACTTACCCGTTAAAATTACGCGTTACCTACAAAGGGGAAAGAAAATATTATGCAACAGGTTACCATGCAAGCTTAAATGATTATTCCCTCATAATGGAAAATAAGGTGCGTGGTGAATTAAGAAAAACAAATTTTGCTTTAAGGGAAATTCAAATTAATGCTCAAAAATGTTGCGATGGTCTGGAACCCTTTTCTTTTTTAAAATTTGAAACTTCATTCTTTCCGAAAAGAGTGACAGTTACCGATTTACAATCAGCATTTGATTCTTATATCAAAGAGCTTGAAGTAAATGAGCAAATTGGGACTGCATCTTCGTGTTCTTGTGCTTGCGTATCATTGCACAAATACAAAGCAGGATTAAAATTTGAACATATTACTCCTGAATTTTTACGAAGCTATGAACGTTGGTTTGTAGGACAGGGGAAGTCAATCACTACCGTTGGTATTTATCTTAGAGCACTTAGGGCTGTTATAAACTTATCAATAAAACAAGGTTTACTGCCCCTGGAAGATTATCCATTTGGTAAACGTAAATATATAATACCTACCGGCAGAAATATAAAGAAGGCTCTTACAATTGAAGAAATTGCAAAAATTTATAACTATGTAACAGAACCTGGCAGCGTTAATGATATGTGCCGTGATTATTGGATATTTATTTACTTGTGCAATGGCTTGAATGTGAAAGATCTTTGTCTATTAACCTATAAAAATATTAAGGGCGATTTCATAATATTTAATCGTGCTAAAACTATCAGGTCAAGGCGTTCAAATCCTGAACCCATCAGGATTGCTTTAAAGGATGATTCAAAAAGGATAATCGCTAAATGGGGCCAACATGAACTCTCGCAAGACACCTATATTTTCCCTTATTTAAAGCCCGCAATGACTCCACAAAAGCAAAGGGACAAAATCGGCTTGCTTATACACCTGATAAACGAACACATGAAGCAAATAGCTATAGAACTTGGAATATTTAAACCAATAACGACCTATTATGCAAGGCATAGTTTTGCAACAATTTTAAAAAATAGCGGAGTTTCCACAGAATTTATATGTGAAGCTTTAGGACACACATCCCTGCAAACCACAAAGAATTATTTAGCAGGATTTGAACAAGATGCAATAAGAAAGACAACCGACGTATTGACTTCGTTTAAAAACAATTTAAAGATTGCCTGAACAAGTTTGTAAAACAGATCTTTAGAGAATATAACACAAATACGAACGTTGAGCTTTCTGGTTAACCT
>JBDTKB010000059.1:0-3536 GCA_039935555.1 Ginsengibacter sp.
CACTTTAAAGCCAGTGATAATCTTAAAGAATTTGTTGATGAGAAAGTGAGTAAACTTTCTCATTTTGATGATAAAATAATCAGTGCTGATGTGACACTGTTTGCTGATGATGGAAAAAGTGTCGAAAATAAAGTTTGTGAAATAAGATTAGTTGTTCCGGGCTATGATGATTTTGTAAAGAAAAATGGTGAAAGCTATGAAGCGGCAACTCTGGAAGCTGTAGATACTTTACAAAAAATTTTACGGCGAAAAAAAGATAGAAATTAAATAACGTTTTTAATCAATTCTTAAACTGCTTCAGCAAATGAAGCGGTTTTTTTTGCTCTAATAAAAAAAGCCATCTTTAAAGGACGGCTTCTATTTATTGGAAATATTTTTACTTTATCTTCCTTGCGACCAACTCCTCGTTCTTCTAAACCCACTATGTGAAGCGGGTTTTCTTGAAAGAGGATTTTTTTGCAAAACCGGGGTTTGTACAAACTGCATGGTACTCGCATAAGGATGGCCCTGCACAACCGGTATTGTTTGATCTATTAATTTATGAATGTCTCTTAAAAAAGCTCTTTCTTCCATGTCGCAGAAAGACAATGCAATGCCAGACGCTCCGGCTCTTCCGGTACGGCCTATGCGGTGTACGTAAGTTTCAGGAATGTTGGGGAGCTCAAAATTTATTACGTGACTTAACGAATCAACATCAATTCCACGCGCCGCAATATCGGTAGCAACTAATACGCGAATCTTCCCGCTCTTAAAATTATTTAAAGCATTCTGCCGGGCCGATTGTGTCTTATTTCCATGAATAGCATCAGCGCTTATTTTCGCACGATATAATTCTTTGGCAATTTTATCAGCACCATGTTTTGTTCTAGTAAATACCAATGCACTTTGGATGGCATTATCTTTCAACAAATGAATCAGTAATTGGCGTTTATCATTTTTTTCAACAAGATAAACTGACTGGTCTACATTTTCCGCAGTGGATGAAACCGGCGTTACTTCTACTTTCACGGGGTTAGTCAATATTGAAGAAGAAAGTCTTGAAATTTCCGGGGGCATTGTTGCGGAAAAGAATAATGTTTGTCTTTTCTCCGGAAGCTTTGCAATTATCTTTTTAACATCGTTAATAAATCCCATGTCAAGCATGCGATCAGCTTCATCAAGTACAAACATTTTTATGTGTTGTAAATTGATAAATCTTTGCGCAACCAAATCAAGCAGCCTGCCCGGAGTGGCAATTAATATATCAACTCCCCGGCGTAATTGGTTGGTTTGATGATATTGTGAAACGCCACCAAACACTACCATGTGGCGCAAGCCGGTATGTCTTCCGTACGATGCGAAACTCTCATCTATTTGAATAGCGAGTTCTCTGGTGGGCGTTAAAATAAGTGCTTTTATATTGTTATTTTCAACTTCATGATTCTTTTGCAAAAATAAATTTTGCAGGATTGGAATTGCGAAAGCGGCCGTTTTTCCGGTACCGGTTTGTGCGCATCCTAATAAATCTTTTCCTTTTAATACATCGGGGATAGCTTGTTCCTGGATGGGTGTGGGCAAAGTGTAGCCCTCTGTCTCGAGCGCCTTTAATATGGGCGCAATTAAATGCAATTCTTTAAAATTCAAAATCTGTTTTTTTAATGTAAATGATAACTTCCCTGAATCGAAAATGATCTCTGAAAGTTTGTTTTCGAATATGCTCAGAACCTATGACTTGATGAGCTTTTACCTGTGGGGAAGATTATCCAGTCTGCTAAGTAGGAGTATATAATTGTTTGCAAATATACGTTTTTAAAGTTTCCAAAGCATTTTGCGGTGCTTATTAACATTTTTGAAGTAGTATAACTGCCAAACCTAAACGCAGATTTTGTAAACTTGTTGTGTGAAAAGCCGCGAGGTATTGGCTTTAATTGCGTTGGCCTTCCTTCTTTTTTTCCGTATGAATATCTAATTATTCAATCGATTTTTATCATTAATATTACTGTTGCGTTGGTTTACATCCTTTCCGGTACAGCAATACCCAGTAATTGTAAAGCGCTTTTAATTACAGTTGCTGTCATCACGGATATGCGTACACGCAATATTTTCTTTTCTTCATTCTCCGCATTAGCCACGGAATGTTCTACATAAAATGAATTATAAGTTTTGGATAAATGAAAAACGTAGTTTGCAATTACGGAAGGGTTTAACTCATAAGCAGCCTGCTCTAACGTGTTTGTGAATTTTTCAAGAAAAATAATTAGTTGCTTTTCAAGAGGTAATAGATTTTGATTAACCCAGGATTCTTCGCCCATTTGTTCCTTCCCAATTTTTCTTAATATAGATTGAATTCTTGCATACGTATATTGAATAAAAGGCCCCGTAAAGCCATGAAAATCTATACTTTCTTCAGGGTTAAAAATCATTCTCTTTTTTGGATCTACCCTAAGCAAATAAAATTTCATTGCACCCATCCCAAGTGTTTCATAAAGTTCAAGTAATTCTTTTTCTGTAAAATCTTTTACTTTGCCCAATTCTTCGGTGTGGTGTTTTGCCGTCGCAACCATTTCATCAATAAGTTCATCTGCGTCTACGACCGTTCCTTCGCGACTTTTCATTTTACCAGTTGTGAGTTCCACCATGCCATAACTAAGATGTAAAATTTTATCAGCGAAAGGCATTCCCAATTTCCGACATATTTCTTTAAGCACCTTCATGTGATGTATTTGCTCGTCACCAATTACATAGATGCTCTCGTCTAAATTATATTCCCTAAATTTTTGCTTTACAAGGCCAATGTCCTGCGTCATGTAAACAGATGTCCCATCGCCGCGTAATAATAATTTTTCATCAAGCCCAACATCAGAAAGATCAATCCAAACGCTGCCATCTTCTTTTTTATAAAAGGCGCCATTTTGCAAGCCTTCCTTTACAAACTCTTTTCCAAGAATATAGGTTTGGCTTTCGTAAAAGGTTTGATCAAAATCACTTCCAATTCTTTTATAGGTTTCATCAAAACCTTTATATACCCAGCCATTCATTTTGTTCCAAAGTGCCAGCACATAAGGCTTTCCTTGTTCCCATTCCAGCAACATCTGCTGTGTTTTTTTCATTATGGGTGCCTGTTTTTCCGCTTCCTTTTCAGGCATTCCTTTGTCGACTAATTCTTTTATTTCCTGCTTATATTCGTTATTAAATTTTACATAATAATCGCCTACAAAGTGGTCACCTTTCTCGTGAGTAGAGTCGGGAGTAGCACCTTCAGCAAACTCCTGCCACGCAATCATACTTTTACAAATGTGAATACCACGGTCATTTACAATGCTGGATTTGTAAACCTCATTTCCATTTGCTTTTAGAATCTCCGCGATGCTCCATCCAAGAAAATTATTTCTTAAATGGCCAAGGTGCAAAGGCTTATTAGTGTTTGGAGATGAATACTCTACCATAACTTTTTTATGGTTCAATTCTTTCTTGCCAAAACATATATCATTATAATTTTTTTGAAGAAATGTTACTAACGCTTTTTCAGAAATCTCCAGGTTTAAAAAAGATTTAAT
>JBDTKB010000060.1:0-4507 GCA_039935555.1 Ginsengibacter sp.
AAATTAGCGAAGAATGGATGAAGATTGTACGAATACTTTCTTCCTAAAATGAATTTCAATTTTTTAAAGTTTCAATAAATCAAATCAAAAATGTCAAAAAATAGAAAAAAATACCTTCCTTCTGAAATAGATAAAGTTGCGGGAATGGAACATTCTATTAAGCGTACAAAAATCGTTGCAACAGTTGGTCCTGCTTGCGACACTTACGATGGATTGGTATCATTAGTAAAAGCCGGCGTAAATGTTTTTCGGCTTAATTTTTCGCACGGCTCGCATGAAGATAAAGCCAGGATTATAGAAATTATCCGAACCATAAATGCCAACCTGCCTTATAACATTGCGATTCTTGCCGATTTGCAAGGGCCAAAATTAAGAGTTGGCGAAATAGAAAATAACGCGCTTGAAATTAACCCGGGAGATATACTAACATTTACAAACACCAAATGTGTTGGTACAAGAGAAAAGATATATGTAAGCTATCCCAACTTGCATAGTGATGTAGTGCCCGGAAATATTATTATGATTGATGATGGCAAGCTGGAAGTAAAAGTTAAAGACGTGATGCCCAACTTCGATGTAATAGTTGAAGTGGTGGTTGGCGGAATTTTATCTTCTAAAAAAGGACTTAATCTTCCTGATACAAAAATTTCTTTACCCGCGCTTACCGAAAAAGATTTAGCAGACCTGGATTTTATTATCGGCCAGAACGTGGACTGGATCGCTCTTTCATTTGTAAGAGAGGTAAAAGATATACTTGGCTTAAAAGATATATTAAAATCCAGGAAAAGCCACGCGAAAGTGATTGCTAAAATTGAAAAGCCAGAAGCTGTTACAAACATCAGGGATATTATAATTGAGAGCGATGGAATTATGATTGCACGCGGAGACCTTGGTGTAGAATTACCCATTGAAAAAGTGCCTTTGATACAAAAGGAAATAATCCGGAAGTGTATGCATCGTGCGAAGCCTGTGATAGTGGCAACGCAAATGATGGAAAGTATGATCGACCGCGTGAAGCCCAACCGAAGCGAAATTACTGACGTAGCCAACGCGGTATTGGAAGGTGCGGACGCATTGATGCTAAGTGGCGAAACTGCTACAGGCCAGCATCCTACGCTGGTAATTGAAACAATGACTAAAATAATTCTTGAAATAGAAAAGACAGCGTACGATTATAACAGGAATGATATTTTAGCTCCACAGCCACATTCACCTTCTTTTTTAAGCGATGCATTGTGTTATAGCGCCTGCAAACTTGCGGCGGACGTAAAGGCTGATGCTTTGATAGGAATGACTCAAACAGGTTATACTGGTTTTATGCTAAGCAGCTACAGGCCTAAATCTTTCTTATATATTTTTAGTAAAGAAATAACCCTCATTAACCAGTTGAGCCTTAGCTGGGGTGTGCGTGCAATTTTTTATGATGAAGAAGAAAGCCTTGATGATATTTTCTTTGATCAAATTGGCATATTAGAAGATCGTGGTTTTTTAAAACCCGGCAATGTAGTGGTAAATACCGGAAGTACACCTGTAAGCCTTCACCTGCCTACGAACGTTCTTAAAATTACAAAAGTACCGGGTTGATCTACGGCCTTAAATAATCAATCATTGAATGTTCGTCACAATTTTCGATGATTTATGTAACATGACTTTCTAAAATATTTTTTCAACAGAACCCTTCAAAATTTGGAGGGTTTTTTTATTTTGCCCCTCATTTCTTCCAGGCATGTAAAGCAATTTTTTTGGAAATCTTTTTTATTCAACCTAAGATTCTTAAACGAAATATCCAACGTTAATTTGAATCTGCATAAGTTGACTTTGAATAAATTAAAAGTGCCAAATACGATTTTTTAGTACCATCTTTTTTAAAAACAAATTTCAATCCCTTAACTTGTATATTCTAAACATAACACCATCAAATGAGAAAAAATCTATTTTTATTTACCATCCTTATTTATTCTTTAAACGCATTTACGCAGGATATCGATAGTACCTGGATCGTAAACAATTATACAAAAATGGAAAGATCAATTCCAATGCGCGATGGAATAAAATTATTTACCTCCATTTATATTCCAAAAAGTAATGCTGAAAAACATCCTATATTAATTACAAGAACTCCTTATTCGTGCGCGCCTTATGGTGAAAAGAATTTTAAGGAATATTGGAATAGTTACGAAAAAGAATATTTCAAAGAAGGATACATCATGGTAACGCAGGATGTGCGTGGGCGCTGGATGAGCGAAGGCGTGTTTGAAAATGTAAGGCCTTTCAAAAGCAACAAAAAAGGGAAAGAAATTGATGAAGCCAGCGATTCTTATGATGCAATAGATTGGCTGGTAAAAAATATTCCGGGCAACAATGGCAATGTTGGTGTGTTTGGAATTTCTTATCCTGGTTTTTATTCTACCATGGCTGCCGAAAGCAATCATCCTGCTTTGAAAGCTGTAAGTCCCCAGGCGCCGGTTACCAATTGGTTTATTGGCGACGACTTCCATCATAAAGGCGCTTTTTTTCAAATGGATGCGTTTGACTTTTATTCTGCGTTGGGCTTTGGCTTTGGCCAGCCACACCCCGCGCCTACTGCTGTTCCGGCACGTTCTGTAGGATATCCTGTACATGATAATTATAAATTTTTCCTGGATGCGGGCACTTTAAAAAACCTTTCAAAATACATGGGTGACTCCATTGCCTTCTGGAAAGATGTTATGGCGCATCCTAACTATGATGCGTGGTGGCAGGAACGTGATGCGCGAATTGCGACAAAGAATTTGAAACCTGCCATGTTATGGGTTGGTGGCTTATTCGACGCAGAAGATTGCTGGGGCGCATGGAATGCTTACAAAGCTGCCGAGGTAAATAATGTTGGAAAAACCTTTAATAAAATTGTTGAAGGACCATGGTATCATGGGCAGTGGTCAAACTTTGACGGAACGCATCACGGCAACATTCAGTTTGGATCAAACACCAGCGAATATTACCAGGAACATTTTGAAGTACCTTTCTTCAATTATTTCTTAAAAGGAAAAGGAGATGTTTCTCAAATAGCGGAAGCGAATGTTTTTGTTACGGGCGCAAATGAATGGAAATCATTTAAACAATGGCCACCGGCAAATAAAGCAGATAAGGATATGTTTTTGGGAAGTGATGGTAAGCTTAATTGGACCAAACCATCCGCCACAGATAGTTTCAGCGAATATATAAGTGACCTTGCCAAGCCCGTTCCTTATGAAGAATTTATTCACTTCAACAGAACCCGAACTTACATGACAGATGATCAACGCTTCGCAGGACAAAGGCCTGACGTATTGGTTTTTAAAACCGATACACTAACGGACTCGGTTACCCTAACAGGTAATATTATTGCAGATCTTATGGTGAGCACTTCAACAACTGATGCGGATTTTGTTGTAAAAGTTATCGATGTTTACCCTGATAATTTGGGTTATAATGACGTAAATATTTATGCAGAAAAAGATCCTGTAAACCCATATCCAATGGGCGGTTACGAAATGTTGGTACGTGCAGAAATAATGCGGGGGAAATTTCGAAATAGTTTTTCAAACCCGGAGCCTTTTGTTCCCGGAAAAGTTACTGAAGTAAAATGGGAACTTCCGGATATTGCGCATACGTTTTTAAAAGGCCATCGAATTATGGTGCAGATACAAAGCAGTTGGTTTCCTTTAGTGGATAGGAATCCTCAAAAATTTCTCGACATCTATAAAGCCGATAGCAATGATTTTCAAAAAGCAACCATCCGCATTTATCACAACCAGGAAAATCAATCAAAAATAATTTTACCTGTCTTAAATAATTAACCGATTTAAACTAAACCCCAAAAAAATTTAATGAAGAAGATTCTATTTATTTTTGCAATCCTTTTGAGCTTTTCAGCAATTTCACAAACTACTATTAATATCGTTCCTATGCCCGTTGTGCTGAAGACGCAAGCCGGTCATTTTACATTTAGTAAATCCACAATTATCGTCGCCGGCCCGGCTGTAAAGCGCGATGCCGTTATGCTGAATTTCTACTTGAAAAAGCTGTATGGTTATACGCTGCGGGTGAAAAATATTTCAACAAATCAAATAGTAAAAAATTCAATATTACTTGAAATAGTAAAACCTGCCGGCAAAAAAAAGGACGAGTATAACTTGTCTGTACAATCAAACGGTATAAAAATTGAAGGCGTTAGTAACAAGGCCATATTTTATGGAATACAAACCTTACTGCAACTGCTACCTGCTGATAAGGATTCCATTAATAGTGCTTCCTTTCAAATTCCGGCGCTAACGATTAAGGATTATCCCCGCTTTCAATATCGCGGCATGCACCTCGACGTATCCAGGCATTTCTTTGATGTGACCGAAGTAAAAAAATATATTGATTATTTGGCCTATCACAAATTCAATACTTTTCATTGGCACCTTACCGATGACCAGGGTTGGAGAATAGAAATAAAAAAATACCCGCTGCTGACTTCTGTTGGTGGTTTTAGAAATGGAAC
>JBDTKB010000061.1:0-5963 GCA_039935555.1 Ginsengibacter sp.
AATGCCGGAGATAAAACTTATCAGCAGGCTAAATACAACAAATGCGATATACACATACACATTGAAATGCAAATCAAATTTCAAATACTTGTTGATCCACAAGTGCAAAAAAGCATTTTTAAGAATAAACAAAAAGCCATTCGCCAGCAATAAAGAAAGGAATACAGTGAGCATTGTCTCGCATAAAAACTGGATGATCAGATCTTTCCTGTGCGCGCCGATTACTTTTCGCAAGCCGATTTCCCCCGACCTGGTAACGCTCCTGGCAACGGACAGGCTTGTATAATTCAAACAGGAGGTCAATAGTATTACCAAAACGAGGCCTCCGAGTATGTAGTACACAAAAAGAGGAAGTGTGTTAGTGGGAGAATTGCTGATAATCGGACCGGGATTAATTCTCGTTAGCGGTTGGAAGGTCAGTCTTGATTCTTTTACCTGCGGATTTTTATTGTCTTTAAAATGTTGCAGCGTAATTTGATCAAGTGCCTGTTTAAGATCTTTTTCACTGGCAGTCTTTCTTAAAAGAACATAAGCAAAAGTTCCATAATCATTGCTCCAATCGCCGGAAAGATCTTCTATTTTATTTTCGGCATACAAACGGTCCAGAGTAGACGCTGACATGATTGCATCAAATTGCAGGTGAGATTTGTAGCCATGATCGGCAAATACACCGGTTATTGTAAACAAGCCCCAGTCTACTGGCCGCGTGCCTTCATCGGTCCATTCATTCAACCCGCGGTCTGAAAATCTAATTGTTTTGCCTACAGGATCCTGCTTGCCAAATAACTTTTCAGCCGCCTTATGCGAAATCACTATTGAGCCAGGTTTTTGTAACGCAGTCGCGGCATTACCGGCCTCCAGGTCGTAACTAAACACTTTAAAAAAGGATGGAGTTGAAAAATAACCCTTTACCTCAGCATATCGCATGTTATACACTGCATCGCCTCCAAACCCTCTTCTTAGGAATACAGCATCTTCAACTGCCGGAAAATCTTGTGCCAGCTTGCCGGCGACGGGGAATGGTATGGTAGCTCTCAGGTTTGTTCGATTTAAAGGCGTAGTGGCGAGCCGGTATATTCTCTCTTTATTTTTTTGAAAGTTATCATAAGATAGCTGGTCGGAGAGCATTAAGATCATCAGCATACAAACCGACATAGCGACAGACAGACCGAATATATTGATAAAAGAAAATGCCTTATACTTAGCAAGGTTTCGCCACGCCGTTTTGAGATAATTTTTAAACATGATGTAAGTTTTAAATTGTATGTTTTACGTTATAAGTTCACCGGCTTATCATTCACAACTCACCATTCACCACTCACTTTCTTCATTCCGTTCTTAAACTCTTCACAGGATTTGCTATTGCCGCTTTAATTGCCTGGAAACTTATAGTTAACATCGCGATCATCAAAGCTATAAACCCTGCCAACGGAAACAGCCACCAACTGATAGTTGTTTTATAGGCAAAGTCCCTCAGCCAGCTATTCATCGCCCACCACGCGATTGGTGACGCGATAACAAAGGCTATTCCAACCAACAATAAAAAATCTTTAGAAAGCAACGCTACAATACGTGAAACCGAAGCACCCACCACTTTTCGAATACCAATTTCCCTGGTACGCTGTTCTGCCATAAACATGGATAAGCCGAATAACCCCATGGAAGAAATGAAGATGGCAAGAAACGCAAAAATGTTTGCAAGCGTACCTACCAACATTTCAGCGTGGTATTGTTGCTTAAAATTATCATCGGCAAAGAGGTAATCAAAAGGATATTTTGGATTAAATTTTTTCCACGCACTTTGCAAATCGGAAAGAACTTTTTTAGTACTGCCCGCCTCCGTTCTTACCACTGCAACTCCTTGCCCCATTTTTGGATCCAGGGTAAGAAATAAAGGAGTAATCGGATCATGCAATGAGCTTGAATGAAAATCTTTTATAAGCCCGATGATCTTTCCTTTTCGTTGTTGATGTGTAAACATTTCACCCACCGGGTGTTGCATATTCATTGCCTTTGCCGCGGTTTCATTTATTAAATAATTAGAAGTATCTGTTCCATAATCGGGAGAAAAATCGCGGCCGTCAGCCAGTTGCATTTTCATTGTTTTAATAAAATTATAGCTCACATCAAGTTCCTTCATGGCAGTCTTATCTGCCGGTAACTTTCCTTTCCAACTTATATCGTCAGACCACCAGCCAACATTGGTGGGTAAAGAAGAACATTGAGAAATATTTTCAATACCTCCTTTTTGTAAAATATCATATTTGAAAGCCTGGTAGTTTTTCGCGAGGTCACCAACAAGCGGAACATAGATAACATTGCTCCTGTCAAGCCCTAAATTTTTTGTTTGCACATAATTCATTTGTTTAAAAATAATGGCAGTGCATACTATTAAAACAATGGAAAGTACAAATTGGAAAACAACAAGGCCCTTGCGAAAAACGGTGTGGCTGTATTTGAACTTAAGCGATCCTTTTAAAACAGTGATTGGGTTGAGAGATGATAAGACTAACGCCGGATAGCTACCCGCAATAAAGCCCGTGATAATTGTTAAGCATACAAGGGAAATGATCAACGATGGATTTGTGATGTTTAACGCCAAATGTTTTTCTGTAAGCGTATTTAATGACGGTAATAATAATAAGACAAGGCCAATGGCAACAAGCACAGAAAGGAAAGTTGTCAACAAAGCTTCGGCTAAAAATTGCTGGAACAACAAGCCTTTCGGGGCGCCAATTACTTTTCTCACGCCAACTTCTTTCGCGCGCTTCACGCTTCTTGCAGTGGCAAGATTTACAAAATTGATGCATGCAATAAGTAAAATAAAAATGGCGATAATTGAAAATAATTTCACATATTCAATCCTTCCGCCATCTGCTATTCCCTTAGTAAATGTGGAATAGAGATACATGTTTTTGTATAACTGTAGCGAAATTGTTTTGTCATCTACAGTTTTATCCTGCTGGGCAAGAAAGTTTTTTATCTTGGCGTTTACTTTATCACCTGACGCATCGGCACGCAACATAATAAATGTTGGCGGCCCAAAATGGTTCCAGCCGGCAACCATCCACTGGTTGTCTTCGAAGCAATGCTGGATTGGCAAAACGAAATCAAATTTTATGGAAGAATTGTCAGGTACATTTTCCGCCACGCCACTTACTATATAATTGCGCTTATCATCTATGCGGATTGTTTTTCCTATTGGATCCACGTTGGCAAAATAATTTTCCGCCAGCTTTTTAGTGATAACAATATTATCCGGCGACACTAATGCTGACGACGCATTACCCTTCAACAAAGTAAAGCTGAACATTTTAAAAAAATCTGCCCCGGCATAACGGCCTTTTTCTTTTCCAATTTTATTACCAACTGTAAACAGCATATCATTATCCCAAACCACCATTGCCGCATCTGTAATTTCCGGTATTTGTTTTTTCAATGCGTCAGCCAACAGGCCTGGTGTTGCATCCATCGTGTTGGTTATATCTCCGTTCCTGGCTTTATCATTAATCATAACCCTGTAAAGCCGGTCGCCATTTGCATGAAAATTATCATAACTTTTTTCATCCTGAACCCATAAATAAATAAATAAAGTGCAGGCAACACCAAGGCCTAACCCAACAATATTTATCAGTGAAAATGTTTTATTTTTTACCAGGTTTCTCCAGGCGGTTTTAAAATAATTTTTAAGCATGATAAAATAATTAGGTTGATAAACAGATGGAAATGCAGAATTGTCCATTTACTTTTTCAACCATCATACCAATGATATATCCCGTTGATAAATAGCGCGTCACAAAAGAAATTTGATTTAAATACTGTTCGGAAATGAACACTTGACCGTGTGAATCGTACATTAACGGCTAACAAACAAAAAGCCCGCATCGCTGCAGGCTCAATATTTTAGTTCCGGGGTTGGTTATTTACAACAGGATGATTGGATACTTTTTTACTGGATGTCTTTTTTGTATTTCAAACAGTTATTCGGAGGTATTGGATAAAAAAAAATAGAAGTTGACTGATATCGGATTAAAGATTTTCTATTGGATATTTGGATAAGGCTCTTTTCTAAGGATTTGGATATTTTGATTAATGCTTGTTGAACATCAATCAACTTCTGGAACAAAGATACGCAGGCTTATGCACGCGCACAAGGGTATTAATGCCTAATTATTGGAGTATTGAATTTACGGTTATTATAGTAAAATTACGTGAGGTTGGTTGGAATAATACGAGGCATTGATACTTCCTTGAAACAAAAAAAAAATTGAAATTAATTAACTGATGTTGCCGATTCTTTCTTTAAGGGCAACCTCTTAATCTTGTTTTCAATAACAAGATGCGGATAAGATAATTGTAAAAAATAAGGAATTTAACTATCCAAATATTGATGAGGTTTTCGATTGATTGATTTAATAATTTATGGTGTAATATGGATTCTGTAACGCCTATTTTTTGAGCTTTATTTCTTCCAATATATTTTTACCGCTCGCTTTTATTATTATCGACCGGTCATAATAAGTATTGTAACGGTCTATTTTTTTATCAGCATTAAAATGTGCAACGAAGTTCATCCTGATCGCTATTGTTTTCCCCTTAAAAACCATTTTGTTGGAAAAATACGTAATGTCGTAAATGCCCATCGTTGCACCGCCCTTTATAGGCGACACTACATTAATTGGTGTATGGTTAAACTCGCTCATTGTCATAGACCCGATACCAGCAGCTATCCACCCAATATAGCAATTACAGAATTGTACTAATCCTGGATAAAGCAGGATGGCATATAAGCCAAACATTAGAGATTGCAGATAACATAAAACTGATGCACCTCAATCCTTTTTCACCAGAACAAAATCCTGTAGAATTACTTTGGAGAGAAATCAGAAGAAAATATTTTCATAACATAATATTCAATAGTCTTGATGATGTTGAAAATACTTTGACCGAGGCTTTACTAAACTACCACTTGCAAAAAGATAAAGTGATGAAATTATCGGAAGGATTTTTAACTATTTAGTATTTTTTATAGCGGTTTATTATTAGACTGTTTCCAAAATAAATTACTGAGATCGCTATAAGCCATCGCACGTGTCTTTAAATCATGCAGGCTGTCACCTAATTTCAAGCCTTCAAGCGCATAATCCGCAGCCTTACTTAATTTACCCCTTCGCTCGTACACATAGCCTAATTCCGTAAGCAGCAAAGGCCAATCTTTCCTGGATAATTTTTCTTTGGCAGATTCCAGCAGCACGTAAGCAGAATCCAATTTTTCCTGCCGCAACAATATAGCTCCGAGTGTAATTTGCAGGCGGTCTTGCCATATTTTATTATTAACCGCTATTGAATAGTCGAGCACTTTATGGGCAAGCTTATTTGCTTTATCAAGGTTGCGGGTGTGCCAGTAATAGGCCATATCATTACCTATAGCAAGCTTCAGCGAATCAGGGGCGGCCGTTTCGTAGGCTTTTTCTAACTGGTTTAAATAAGAAGAATCGAAATTGTCCGTGGCTACAAAAACAGTTTGATAAGCGGGGTCTTTAGAATAATCCAGGAACTGGCCTTTACCGTTAAAAGCAAATAACAAAAAAGATAAAGAAAAAATTATTGCGTGTATGGCGCGACAAAAGTTCTTCTTAAATTTTATTGTTCGCATAAGCCGTCAAATAAATATCCTGTCAAGATATTACAATTTTCCCTTTTTTGCAGCTATTTGTATGGGGTATAAACGCAATTTGACTTGCATTAAAATACTTCATTTAAGAAATCACTTCACTTTTAAAAATAAGTCTGCAAAAATTCCTTTACAAGCAAAGCGCGTTTCCTGAAGTTAGCAAAAAATGATATGAGGGTTTGCGCAACTAATTATACCGCGCGTTAATAACAGCAGCGGGCATAAAATCAGGATTTTCAGAGCGGGAAATACGGTTGTTTTTAAGTACATAATATTGCAACCAGGCTGC
>JBDTKB010000062.1:0-2799 GCA_039935555.1 Ginsengibacter sp.
CTTCTTTCAATTTTAAAATGTGAATAATGGTAATCAATCTTAGCGATGAACATTCGTTAGTAAGCAATTGGCTTAGTGAATTAAGAGATGTCGATGTTCAGGAAGACCGTATGAGATTTCGAAAAAATCTCGAAAAAATCGGCGAAGTTTGCGCCTACGAGATCAGCAAAAAATTGCGTTGGGTCGAAAAAGAAATTACCACTCCGTTGGGTATATCTGTATGTAAAGTATTGGAAAAGCAGCCTGTTTTAGCAACGATATTGAGAGCCGGGCTCACCATGCACAACGGTTTACTTAACTATTTTGATAAGGCTGATAATGCATTTATAAGTGCTTACCGAAAGCATAATCCCGATGGTAGCTTCGAAATAAGCCTCGATTACATTAGCTGTCCTGAAATGGAGGATCGCGTGGTCATCATTTCTGATCCTATGCTTGCTACCGGATCTTCCCTTGTAAAAACGATTCAATTTATTAGAGAAGAGGGAAATCCTGCGGAGATCCATATTGTGTGTGCACTGGCTTGCACCGTAGGCATTGAATATGTTTTGCGCGCGGAGCCTAAAGCCACTATTTGGTGTGGCGATATTGACGACGAGCTAACTGCAAAAGGTTATATTGTGCCAGGGCTTGGCGACGCGGGAGATCTTGCATATGGAATAAAAGTACAGATGTAGCGTTTCCTTATGATAACCTTAATTGGTGTGCAGCGGTTCGAATTGAAATTTGGTCTTAATTCAGATTGATTGCTTTGTAATAATGTTTTTTCAGCTATCTTTAATTATCAGAACAATTGCCCGGAATGAAAAAAAAATCACCTCTTTTAGTTGCGCTGCTGTTGGCAACTATTTTTGCAAATGCCCAGGATCCGCATTTTTCACAATTTTTTGCGTCCCCCCTTACTTTAAATCCGGCGTTAACAGGAAAATTTGATGGCACAGTGAGAGTTGCAGGTAATTACCGCAATCAATGGCCGGCATTTAATAACGTGTACACAACTTCAACCTTAAGTGTGGATTTTGGAATTTTGAAAAATAAACTTCCAGAGAATGACACGTGGGGATTAGGCATTTTAGCGTTAACCGACCAGGCAGGAGGTGGCATTTTGACTAATAATTATTTAGGTATCTCCACTTCGTATCACAAAGCCCTGGACGAGGATGGCTTTCAGCAATTGGGTATTGGCTTCCAGGGAACTTATGGCCAAAAGCGGCTTGATAATAGCAAACTCGTTTTTGAAGATCAACTTACCCCCTTTGGATTTACGGGGGTTACCCAGGATATCTTTAGCAGTTCCAACCTCAACATAAATTATATTGACGTAAATGCGGGGCTTTTATATTCAAGTTCTACCAGTTCAAGTAATAATTTCTATGTAGGTGCTTCAATGTATCACATCAATCGTCCAAAAGAAAGCTTTAAAGGAGGTAACTGGAATATCGCAACACGCACTACCATTAGTGCAGGCGGATACTTCCCTGTTTCGGACATACTTACTTTGCACACAAGCGGAATATACCAGGTGCAAAATAAATCCTCTGAAACCGTTATTGGAGGAGCGCTGGCCGCGCCGATTGAGAGTCAAACTGATAATCCCTCCAATGTTTACGCCGGACTATGGGTAAGGCTTAACGATGCAATTATTCCTTATATCGGGCTTGAATTTGCAGGTATGCGGATTGGTGCTACCTATGACGTAAATGTTTCCAGTCTAAAGGCAGGTTCACAAAGTCGTGGAGGTATGGAAATTTCCATTATATATGTAAAGCGCCCATCAGGATATAAGGGAATTCCATGTCCTAAATTTTAGGGTAAATCCCTTACTAAATATTTTTTCTCACGTAGGTATTAAAGTAATAAGCTAATTTAATCGAATACCATTTTAGGCCCCGCCAACTCTTACAAATAACCTTGACGAGATGCTTTATTTCTCAACTTATTTTCATTATATTTTTGTGACAACCATTCAAAAGAATCGATAAATTATTGCGGTTCATTTCTTCTTCAAAAGAAAAGATTTGGATACAAAATTACCTAAGACTATCTTTGCCACCCTTAATAAAAATGGCGCGTTGGTCAAGGGGTTAAGACGCCTCCCTTTCACGGAGGAATCACGGGTTCGAATCCCGTACGTGCTACAAATTTCAGCGATCTTCCCTATCGCTTTTTATTTATTTTAAAGCCACTTTAGAATGTTTCATTCTTAAATAATGGCATGACTTATGTTTACGCTATTTGGCTAAATTATTTTAATTTATACCCGAGCAGATATTTCGACTTTGCCTTTTATAAATTGGCTTTGCGTCAAATTGCACAAATTGGAGTTGAAGCAAATAATGAAACAATTTACGATAAGGTTAAAATTAAATCCTTCAATTTTTTATTAATTTATATTTGCCGCAATTATCAACCTTCTATTATTGAATATGCCTAAAAACCTTATATTTTTAATATCCTCAATCTTCTTTTTTTTTATTTTTGTTTCCATTTCATCTTGCGTCGATACTCGTAAAGTGGCTTATTTTAACGACGTGCAGGATTCGGCGAGAATTGTATCAATGTCTGGATTGGAGCCAGTTATACAAAAAAAAGATATACTGAGCATTACAGTTAGCAGTTTAAGTAATGAAGCTACAATTCTTTTTAATATGCCTAACCTTCCGATGACACCTACGTCTGCTACAACGCCGGGATCTCCGACTGGTGGCTACCTGGTTGGTCAGGACGGAACTATAAAATTTCCAATACTAGGTAACATAGCCGCCGTAGGTATTACTCAGAAGCAATTGGAAAATAATA
>JBDTKB010000063.1:0-5691 GCA_039935555.1 Ginsengibacter sp.
TAATGTTCCCGTTTTTATCTTTTAATGGGATAATCATTTTTTTGTAATCAATATTTCCATTTGCATCTTTTTCAACAACTCCAATGATATGGATATTGGATGATTCCAAAAGCGGTTTAGGTGATTCCAACCTGGAAGCAGAATCATGGTTACCGGCAGTAATGATTATTTGTAACGCCGGATTTAATTTTACAGCCTTATTGAGGAAAGTATAGAACATCTTTATAGATGCGGCAGACGGATTGGACAGATCGAATACATCTCCGCTAATTAATAATACGTCTAGCTTTTCTTCGTGCAAAGTTTTAACCAACCAATTTAAAAATTGTTGATGTTCATAAGTTCTGTCATACTCATGAAACAATTGACCTATATGCCAATCAGCCGTATGTAAAATTTTCACTTACTTTATTTTAAATAAATAAATTCATTTTTTTAATAATAATAGCCAACTACCATAAAATTTACCGTTAAGTGCAGCGCTTAATAGTTAGTTTCAATTATCCAAAAAATACATGTAAAAGTGATACTGGATGCAGCTATCAAATATAGGCCAAGGTAAGTATTTTTATTTTCAAAAAGGCTGCGAACTACATTCACGAAGCTTGGGGAAAGCTGCATAGCAACGTCCTGATATAATCCAGATTCTTTTGAATTACCCCGCCGGAGGCATTCTTAATTGTCTTTTGAAGTTCAATACATAAAATTTTATTGAACAACGTAACAACCTGCCTTTATCGGCAAGGAGCTCCAAAATAAAACTGAATAAGTCCTGGAGGATAAAGAAAAAGAGAAAAAGATATTCAGCCAAAATTTTTCTTTTTATTATACCGTAGTCTTTTGGACAGGGCTGTGAGTTAGCTGCCGTAAATATCTTTGTGAAAGCCATGAATAAGACGTTATTTCTTGGGCGATTCCCTTTGGAGATAAGCCGCCCTTTAATAATATTTTCGGCCTAATCTGTTACCTCTTATAACGAAAGCATCACCAGATCCAAACTGAAACCCTGCCTTTCTTTTTCATTTATAAAGTGTGAGAACAAAAAAAAAAAAACAAGCCATAATTCGGTTTTGTTCCGAATTAAGTGTATGAATTTTGCATAAATACATTAAAGTCAGTTTCTGCTTTCAGTTAATATTATTTGTTGCAACATTGGAGCAAGCTTTTTTCCTGAACTGTATAAATAAGCTTTTTTGTATATCTAAATTCCCCCAATCAGTGTTTGGGTTTTTCCGCCATTTTAATATTACTTAAGAATAAATTGTGGCTCTAACTACATTTCTGCCACCACAAGCTGCAGAACTGTAGCAGTTTTTAAATTTTGTGAATTTATGGATAATGAATCGTTCTAATCGGGACATTTTGACTCCGATTATTACTGTAGCAGGATTTCTGAATTCTAAAATTGGAGTGATCAACAGTTTATACTTTTCGACAGAATAAAAATTGCCACTGCCTTTAATTATATAAATAAAGGGGATGAAAATCGGCTAAAAAATTATAATTTAAACGTTCCAATTAACTTTTAAGGCTATAATTAAAATAATACCTAGGGCCCTGGTTTTGATTTTTATTCCCTGTGAATTATTTAACCCAATTTTCCCTTTATTTTTATGAACTTTTTTAATGAAATATTTTTTACGAGTTGGAGGATAGGAATTTAATTTTTTAAAGGCTTCATAATCCGCTTTTTCCAAGAATGCGACTGCCCTCTTCTGTGAGGAAAGTGCCAATTTGAACATTCCCTTCCACTACTTGTTTTCTTGTCACAATTAGCCCTCTGGCATATAAATAGCCAATTGAAAATTCTACGTTATTGGAATTAATTGATGTACCGCTATTAGTTATCTTTTCTTCTTCGCATTTCATTAAATCTTGTATCATTTTTTTGAGACAGGCATTAAAGATTCTTTTATCATTTTGAATTATTTCGATTAAATAGACACAAACTAATCCTTGTTTTTGATATCAATTTTGCTAATAAATTTGCCTCAAACACGATGCTAAAAATTCAATAGGCAAATAGACTTTTCGGGAAATTTTCTTTTATCTGATTAGATGGGTTTTATATTGAGATCCTTTATTGGCATTACCTTTGAAAACTTAAACATAACGTATTCCCCTCTAAAAAATCAAAATCCCATGTCAAACGTAAATCTCAATTTTTCAAATTTATCTTCCGGTTATCCCGGTGGATACAAGCCTAATCCGGTAATTTTTGAAAGCCTCGGTGGCAAACACCCTTTAAAGGATGAAATCACCAATAAATCTGAATTCAGTATTTTGGAAGGCCAGAAACATTACAAGGTGGAAGTTGTCGCCTCAGGATTCCAAAAAGAGAATATTTTCGTGAGTGTCAATGAAGATTGTTGTTTGTCTGGTACGGATATTCATACTAAAGATGAAATAGCTGAAAAACAAAAATACCTGCAACATCCTGTAAAATATGAAGGGTTTACCCATGAAATTAAACTTCCGGAGAACATGGATACTGATTTTATTACTGCAGAATATAAATCCGGGATTCTTGCAATCTGGTTTTCAAAAACTAAAAGGCCCCGGCCGCAAAGAGCATCAACGATCATGGTCTATTAGCCATTTTTTTTTTAGAAGTTATTTAAAAAATAATTTCACAGATGTCGGGTAGTCAAAATAATTATAAATATATCGGATGTCGAAAAATGAAAATTCATTTTATTTATTAGATTTGCTTACACTTTGAACCAATTTCATTATTTGGGAATTGCTGTTCGAACTGTTCCATTGCAAGTTGATTATGTCACTTTACAAAAATATACCAGAGACAGTTAGATTGAACACCTGTGATGAGCAACTTCTTCAGCAAATGGCTGGAGGAGACCGGCAGGCATTTACTGAACTTTATAAGCGTTATTGGGAAGATTTATTTATTACTTCAGCCAAAGCATTGCGTGGGAAAGAAGCAGCCGCAGATGTGGTGCAGGATGTTTTTCTTTCTTTATGGAACAGGCGGAATGAATTAAAACTTCAGGGTTCCATTGCCGCCTATCTGCACACGAGTGTTCGTTATAAATGTATTCATTATATAGAGAAAAACACTACCCGCCGAGATTACCTGGTACAGCTTGCTGAAGTGGCCATAAACAATTCTTCCCCAAATGCTGAAATCAATTTACAGTTGAAGGAAATGCAACGAACGATTAAAAATTCTGTTGCTAAAATGCCTCCAAAAATGCAGGAAGTTTACAAATTAAGCCGCCAGGAACATCTGAGTTATAAAGAGATTTCTGATTATATGAGCATATCGGTAGAAACCGTTAAGAAACATATCCAGCATGCACTGCAGCTCATCAGGAAGGATTTGGGCCCCTACATTTTTATATTGATTATATTGACATTTTTTTGCTTAGGCTAAAAAAATATTAATTTTCTTTACCCCCTTCAGCTTGTTCACCGGACTGTAATATGAATAAGATACTTTTTTATGGATATTCATCAGGCTAAAGAATTATTGCAAAGGTACCAGTCAGGTAACTGCACACGCTCGGAAAATGAACTGGTGGAGGAATGGTATAAGCAATTAATTGAAACAGGTGAATGGCAGTGGGGTGATGGAGAAAAGGATATGATGCAGAGATTGATTGAAGCTCGTATCATGAAGCAGATAAATGGTTCACACAAAAAAGAAGTCTTTTATTTAAGTCCACGATATCAATGGTGGGCTGCTGCATCAATTATCTTATTGATGGGAGCATTCAGTTATTTTATGTTCTTTAATAAATCAACGAAACCAGAGCAGATTGCAAAAATATTGAACAACGATGTAAAGGCACCACAATCAAACAAGGCAACAATTACCCTGGCAAACGGGCAGAAAGTATATTTAGACAGCACAGGTAATGGAGCATTGGCTATCCAGGGAAATGTAAAATTAGTAAAGGTGGCAAACGGTAAAATTGTCTACCAGACAAATTCAGGCGAAGTAATCTCAAAAATGGAATACAATACTTTGTCAAACCCGAGAGGAAGCAAAGTGATTAATATGGATTTGGCGGATGGAAGTAAAGTGTGGCTTAATGCAGGTTCTTCTTTAACGTATCCTGTTTTATTTATAGGGAGTGAAAGAAAAGTCTCAGTTACAGGAGAAGCTTATTTTGAAGTAGCTCATGATGCTTCCAGGCCATTTATTGTTAATAATGGATCAATGAATGTACGGGTGTTGGGTACTCACTTTAACGTAAACACCTTTGAAGATGATGGAAACGATATTAAGGTAACCCTGCTGGAAGGATCCGTTAAAGTAAATAATGCTAATGCCACAGGGCTATTAAAGCCAGGGCAACAAGCGGTTGTGACTAAGGAAATAAAAGTAGTGAACGATGTGGATTTGGATTTGGTGATGGCATGGAAAAATGGCTATTTTCAGTTTGATAATGCCAGCCTTCAAAATGTATTAAAAGAAGTATCACGATGGTATGATGTGAATGTCGTTTATGAAGGCAAAAATCAGCCAAGGCAATTTGTGGGAGAAATACAAAGAGATTTAAGCTTGTCTGAAATGCTCAAATTATTAGAAAGGAATAAGGTGCATTTTAAAATAGAAGGTAAGGAACTGAGAATAATACCCGATTAGAATAATTCTAAAAATATATAAGTATATAAACAAATCATTTATGAATGACCAAAATGAAAACAGGAAAGTGTTGAAGCCACTTTCCTGGAAGTAGTCTAGTTGATTCATAATTTAGAAATCCTGAACAGATCACTTATTATTTAACTAAAACTCAAACAAAGTTATGTATTTTAAAGCCAACTACCACCAACGCGGGCTTATCGAAAAATCACTGTTGTTTATGACCTCGAATCTGGTATACCGGATGGTTAGGCATCTCGCCAACAGAAAACAAATTCTTCTTGCGATGAAAATTACAACTATTCTTCTGGTTTCAGCCTGCCTTACCGCAAGTGCAGGTGGGATCGCACAGAAAGTAACCTTATCACAAAAGAATGTAAAGCTTGAAAAAGTTTTCAGGGAAATTAGAAAACAAACAGGGTATGTATTTTTTTATGATGCCAGTGTATTAAAGGGAGAGAAATCCGTAAACATCCACGTAAAAGATGCATCCGTTGAAGAAGTATTAAAAGAAGCACTGCAAGAGCAAAACCTTGATTTTTCTATTGAACAAAAAACAATTACAATTTTTCAAAAGGCAGTTATCACAAAGCCAATCGTGAATATTCTTCCTGTTATTCCGCCTAATATTATTACAGGAACGGTAAAAGATGAAAAAGGTAATCCACTTTCGGGGGTATCGGTGATACTAAAAGGAACAAAGAAGGGAACCAGCACGGAAGCGGACGGCCATTTTTCAATTGATGCCAATGTAGGAGATGTGCTGGAGTTAACGATAGTTGGATATCAGAAAAAAAGTGTAACGGTAGGTCAGAGTAAAGAAATTATGGTGGTAATGGAAATAGAGGCAACTGTTGGAAGTGATGTGGTGGTAGTTGGTTATGGAACTCAAAGAAAAGTTACCTTGACGGGTTCTGTCGCCTCGATTAAGGGAGACGAAATCGTTAAGAGTCCAGCCATCAATGTGGCAAGTTCACTTGCAGGTCGGTTACCGGGAGTGATTATAAATTCTCCAACCGGCGAGCCAGGAAGAGACGATCCGTCAATTTATGTTAGGGGCTTAAGCACAACGGGTAATA
>JBDTKB010000064.1:0-10908 GCA_039935555.1 Ginsengibacter sp.
GGAGGCCAGGGAAATTCTCATTTTGCTACACCTACTAACCAGGCACCGGAACATGCACAGCCTGGGGAGGAAGGATCAGAAGGATGGAAAGTATTAGAGCTGAAAGTATTAGCCGACGTAGGTTTGGTGGGGTTTCCCAATGCCGGTAAATCGACATTGTTATCCGTAATTACGGCCGCCAAACCAAAAATTGCTGACTATGCTTTTACTACGCTTATCCCCTATCTCGGAATGGTAGAATATCGCGACCACAAAAGTTTTTGCGTAGCGGATCTTCCCGGAATTATAGAAGGTGCTGCTGAAGGTAAAGGGCTTGGTTTTAGATTTCTAAGACATATTGAAAGAAACCCTGTTCTACTATTTGTAATCCCTGCTGATAGCAAAGGGCATAGCGAAGAATTTGAAATCTTAAAAAATGAACTTAGAGAATATAATCCCGAATTGCTTGATAAAAAATTTGTGATTGCAATAAGTAAAAGTGATATGCTTGATGAAGAATTAAAAGAAGCCATCGATAAAGAATTGCCTAAAGATGTTCCACATATTTTCATTTCTTCAATCGCTAACCAGGGACTAACAAAACTTAAAGATTTATTATGGACCGCACTGAATGAAAAGTAAAATTGTCTTTATCATTGTTTAAAATTTTTATCTCCCTAATTTAGTTTATGATTTTGAAAGTTCAGCGCTGAAATAAAACTCATAACCCCAAAATAGTTTTTCGCATTTATTACTAAATTATGACCCGTAAAATTTTATTTTTTATCAATCCGATTTCCGGCACCGGAAAGAGGAAACAATTAGAAAATAAGATCATTAAAAAATGCCTTGAAAAAAATGTTGGTTTTGAACTTTTGCTTACATCTCAAGATGGAGATTATTCCTTTTTACGGGAAAAAATAAAATCCGACAATATAACTGATGTAGTAATATGCGGCGGCGACGGAAGTCTTGGACCAGTCATATCTTCTATATTGAATGTAAAAATAAATATTGGCATCATCCCCATGGGTTCAGGAAATGGCCTGGCACTTACAGCAAAAATTCCCAAAGAATTTAATAAAGCATTTGAAATTATTTTTAAAGGAAAGCCACGCAGAATCGATGCTTTTTTCATAAACAATAAGTTTGGTTGTAACCTCAGCGGCATTGGATTAGATGCCAAAGTAGCCTATGATTTTTCGCTGCAAAAAACCAGGGGGTTATCTACTTACATCACTCAATCTTTTAAAAATTTTTTGGCCGCAACTCCATATCCTTTTGAAATAGAAATTCAGGAAACAAAATTTAAGGTAGACGCGTTTTTTATTTGCATTGCCAACAGCAATCAATTTGGAAATAATTTTACCATTGCTCCTGAGGCAAAGTTGAATGATGGATTACTTGATATTATTGTGGTTAAAAAAATGAGTAAACCTAAAATTATCTGGAGCGTTTTTAAGCAAATTAAAACAGGAAAAATAAGTAGTTATAAAGAAAAAGATTTCCATGATAAAGATGTACTTTACTTCCAAACAAATAAACTTAAAATTATAAATTCCCGCTCAGCACCTTTACATATTGATGGAGATATTTCTGCTACAAAAAAGATTTTTGATATTGAAGTTATTCCCGCTGCATTCAGTCTTATTCAACCTTAAGTTGCAAATATTTTTCTACTTCACGAAATGCTTCTACATTATTTTTTCTTCGTGCGGAGGAAATTACTTCCTTTTTTTCGGTAGCCGTTAAATGAAAATTGATGGTGGCTCCGCGGTCTTCTTCTTCAGGCACATACATAAACGCCACGCGGTGAAAATTGCTGTCGAGGTTTTGAGCATAAGTAATTTCATCATCCTGAAAATAATCCTGCAACTTAAACCAATTTACCTGTAGCATGGAAAAAGGCTTCGTCAAAATGCTAAGAATACCGCTGTTCTTATAAGTGTTTGCCCAGCTACCTTTTTGGCTAGCCCTTACCTGTATAATCAACACGCCACGGGTATTTGCGTTTATCCAATTTTTAAATACATGAAGAAAGCGAAGGGAAGTTTCCTGGCCGTAGTTATCACGAAGGCCAGCGTCCATTACATCAATAATTGGCTTTGATGGGAGCCAAACGCTGGGTAAAACATACGGATAAGTTGCATTCATTCTTAAGGCTGTCAGCATTCTCAGGTTCATCGGGTTTTCATTTTTAAATAATGCGCCAAAATCAACAGCGTCAGGGCCGTTTCCTATTGATGTACTGTCATAAAATGTGGGCTGCATCATAAAGCTCAGTGGTTGCGTACATACCATCATTTTTTTAAGGTCCATTGTTATTACAGAGTTCAAAATCATTAATGGCACATGAGCGCTACTTTCCTCGGTCTTATAAAAGCCCAGATTTTTATCCAGCCGGCGATGAGTATTGGTATTCAATTTTTGTTCAAAAGCGTATCCCCTATCTTTAACATAACGGTAAGGCCCAACCGAAAATTTTTGCGCCGGAGAAAGAAGATCTCTTGCAATCATAGAAGAGAAAACAGGATTCAATAAATCTTTTGAAATATCATTTACATACTTTTGGTCCTGCAAGTCAATATTTTCTCCGTTTGATTTCAGCCGTGACAATTCCCTGAAATAGGCTGCAGCCAACATTCCGCCCGATGCACCACTTATGAGTGCAGTTTTTTTCATGATAGTTCCTTTGGTGATGCTATCAAGATTTTCTAAAATGTTCATAGCAAAAGTTGAACTTTTTACACCTCCACCGCTAAAATTCATAACGATCATTAACGGTTTTGGTTCGTCCTGTCGGGCTTTCCAACGATTAAGAATGCCAATCATATTATTTTTATCCCTTTCAATATTTGCAGGCCCATTCAATGCCTCCAGTCCTTGAAGCGAGTAAACCGGCCTCGTTGTTCTGGAGTAGTCAAGACCGAAAGCCTTATTGCGAGGATCAATAATATCATATTGGTAAAGGATATTTAGAAGGATAAAAAGAAAAATTACAAACAGCATACTCCAGCTTCTCAAATAATAGGAGACAGCGCCTATTAATGCGATTAACAGGGCAAAAAATATGAGGATGCTTGCCGCAGCAGGAACCTGGAAAATTCTATGATCGAGAAAAAATCCGATAAGTATCATAAAAATAAAAGCCAGCACAATAGTTATTATTGCGGAAACATGATGCCGCTTAAAGATTGTGTCGAGGAATTCCTGGCTATAGTGGCCAACTTTTCTTGCTTTAATTAATCTAAACCTGGTGGTTAAATAGTAACCTACCGGCAAGCCAAAATTATTTTCAGCAAAAGCCTCATCACTTTTTTCTGATTTCCTGTTGTCATCAAATTCTTTAAAGCCAGGTTGGAAAGTTCTCACGATTCTCCGATCGGCCGTAAAAAAGTAAGCGAACGAAATTATTATAACTAAAAGAAACCCACCAATAAAACCTGCCGCTATTGCAATAAATTCCGCGAGGGGAATTAACTCCATTTTACGATCGTAGGATAAAGCTTCGAAAAAATACAGCAGTAAAAAACAAATCGGAATAATTGCATTGTTAAGGCAATATTTTAAAAAAGGCTTAGAGTTTGTAGCGAGGAAACGAAATCTTTTACTGTGAAGAATGAAGGTGGTAATATTCCAGCTCATTATAAAAATACCAGTTGCAATACCAGTGATAGCTGATCCTGCTGCATTTACATTTCCTAAATATTCCGGGGAAAGAAATAAGGCGTTTGCACCGAATAATTTCATAAAATTTCCGGTGATTGTAAAGAAAAGAATAAACCAAAAAATAAGCAGTACCTGGAATTTCCTGAAGTGAAGAAATAGGAGTTGGATCGGAAATGAGTAGTAGAAATTTTTAAAAAAAGTTTTCATAGAAAGCAATATTAAATTCCATCCTATTTATAACTATTGATTATTTATTGGCGATGATCTTATAATATACAACATAAAAATAACTGTCATAAGGAATAAAATAGCCACTAATTGATGGGCAACGCCAAACCACACAAGATTATTGCCATAAGGCGATGTAATTACAGTAGTTATGCCCAATATTACTTGTAAAATAATAAGAAGCAAAGGAACAAACCTGGTCTTTTTAAACAGTAAACTACTCCGCATTTTTAACGCTTTAAAATACCACACCATCACGCTAACCAGCAAAACGTATGCAATGCTTCTATGAATAAACTGAATGGTTATTTTATTATCAATAAAATTTTTCCATTCGGGAGATAAATTATCAATTGATGCGGGAATCCATTGTCCGTTTATTTTTGGCCAGGTTGGTGCGGCAGTAGCTGCATGCAAACCTGCCATGAATGCCCCATAAATCAATTGAAAAAAAAGTATATAAAATACCACAAAAGTTATCCTTCTCAATGCCGGATTTACGGTTAACTGATTTGATGGAACTGAAAGACTTAGTGCAAACCACAAAGTATAACACAACAATAAAAGCGCTGCCATAAAATGCGTTGCCAACTGAATATGGCCCACAAACATTCGCTCCGGAACGAGGCCACTTTTTACCATTATCCACCCGATGGCACCCTGCATTATGCCCAAAAAAAATAAAATGATAAAGGGTATTATCGCGTCCTTTCTAAATTGCTTTTTAATTAAAAAATAAAAAAAACCTATTAAAAAAACGAGCCCCATTAAACGGGCCCAGGTACGATGAAACCATTCCCAGAAAAAAATAAATTTAAAATTGCTTAAGGTAAAACTTCGGTTCATGTACCGAAACTGATCAGTATGTTTATAATTGTCAAATTCGGTCATCCATTGAGCGTGGTTTAGCGGAGGCAAAACGCCTGTAATAGGTTTCCATTCCGTAATACTTAATCCCGATTCGGTTAACCTTGTAATACCGCCAAGTAGAATTTGGATGACCAGCATGAAGACCCCCAGGAAAAGCCACCTCGCAACATTTTTTGTTGATTTTTTTTCTATTTCAACTGCCATTGCAATTTTTATTTCCGCGCAAAGTTAACTCCATCATGGCATAGAAGTTATAACAACTATGTTGAAAAAAAATTAACTCATTATGCAAATGGTCTTTTACTTTTGGGAAAAATTGCTGCTCCCTTTTTTCCATAATAAATTTTTTGAGGCAGGCCTTGATGAGGCTGGTCGTGGCTGTTTTGCCGGGCCGGTATATGCAGCCGCAGTAATATTACCCAAAGATTTTTATCATCCAATGCTAAATGACTCGAAGCAATTATCAAAAGAAGAACGAGAGCACCTGAGGCCGATTATTGAGAAGGAGAGTATTTCATTTTCGGTTGCGAGTGTAAATAATAATGAAATTGATCGCATAAATATTTTACAGGCATCTTTCAAGGCAATGCATCTTGCATTGAATAAACTTAAAAGTAAACCCGATATTTTATTAATAGATGGTAATAGATTTAAGTGCTATAAAAAGATGCCGCACCATTGTATAATTCAGGGCGACGGCATTTATGCATCGATAGCTGCGGCCAGCGTTCTTGCAAAAACTTACCGGGATGACTTTATGGTTGAACTGCATAAAAAACATGAAATATATTGCTGGCATAATAATAAAGGGTATGGCACGCGGGAACATCGGAAGGCCATTAAAGAACATGGAATATGCAGCTATCACCGCAAGAGTTTCAACATTTATGCAGCCAGATTAAGTAATGATATTGTTGAAGTGATTAAAAATTAGATTGTCAATTCTTCCGGATTTTTTACCAAAATACAGCATTTGAAAATGAAATTAATTTCTGCTGGCAAATCCATCAGGCCCTCCATTCTCCCAACCCTTGCCGTGTAACCACCCAATCTTCTGAAGTGCAATCTACAACTGTCGAAGGAATGATGCCACCGGGCCCGCCATCAATTACGTAATCGACCAAATTGCCAAATTTTTCATAAATGATTTCCGGATCCGTGTATTCCTCTACCATTTCCCCGGGCAGAGAGGCGCTTAACAATGGATTTTCTAATGTGGTAAGAATAGCACTACAGATAACGTTGTCGGGTACACGCAAACCAATGGTGTCTTTTTTGCTCTTCAAAATTTTAGGTACTTGTTTACTTGCCGGTAATATAAAAGTGTAAGGTCCCGGCAAATGAGTTTTAAGAACCCGGTATAAAGGCGTATCAATACTTTTGGTATAATCGCTTAAGTGGCTAAGATCTCTGCAAATAAAAGACAGCATTGCTTTTTGAGGATCTACATTTTTTATCTGGCAAATACGTTTTACCGCTTCGGGATGAAATATATCGCAGCCAAGTCCATAAATGGTGTCTGTTGGATAAATAATTATGCCTCCATTTTTCAGGCAATCTGCAACCTGCGATAATAATCTTGCCTGCGGATTTTGTGGGTGAATATGGAGTAACATATAAAAAACTTTATTACAAAGCTAATAATTAGGAATGGATCAATTTAATTAAAATCGCTATGAATGTGGGAGGGGAATCTTCATCCAATATTAATATTTTACATTTGCACCGCTAAACACAAAATAAATATTAAAACATAATATGGCGATTATCACACTTGGCAGCATGGCCTTCGATGCAATTGAAACACCATTTGGTAAAATTGATAAAATTGTTGGAGGTTCCGCAACCTATGTAGCTTATGCTGCCAGCCATTTGACAAAGCCCATTCAGCAAATTTCAATAGTTGGCAATGATTTTCCTGAGGAAGAAATGGACGAACTTAGAAAGCGTGGCGTGCAATTGAATGGCGTAAAAATTGTGCCCGATAAAAAATCTTTTTTCTGGAGTGGTAAGTATCACATGGATATGAACACGCGGGACACATTAATTACAGACCTTAATGTGTTGGCCGATTTTGACCCTATTGTTCCCGAAGAATACCAGGGATCGGAATTTCTTATGTTGGGAAATTTAATGCCAACTCTTCAAATAAGTGTTATAAATCAGTTGAGAATAAGGCCAAAATTAATTGTTTTGGATACCATGAACTTTTGGATGGAAACTGCTCTTGATGACTTGAAAAAGGCAATAGGGATGGTAGACGTTTTAATGATAAATGATAGCGAAGCCAGGCAGTTGAGCGGAGAATTTTCTATAGTTAAAGCAGCGAACAAAATTATAGAAATGGGACCTAAATTTCTTATCATCAAAAAAGGCGAGCATGGTGCTTTATTGTTTCACGAAAGCCATGTTTTCTTCGCGCCGGCGTTACCGTTAGAAGATGTTTTTGATCCAACAGGTGCGGGTGATACCTTTGCCGGAGGATTTATTGGACACCTTGACCGCACAAAAGATCTCAGCTTTGAAAATATGAAAACTGCAATAATTGTAGGTTCTGCAATGGCAAGTTTTTGCGTTGAAAAATTTGGACCACAGCGCTTAAAAGAAATTACCAAGAAGGATATTGACAACCGCCTCAGGGAATTTGTTCAATTAGTTAATTTTGAAATTGATTTGGTTTGAACAGTTCCAAACTTACCGTTTAGCGCTTTTCATAATTAATATTAAAACAAAAAATATTGTTAGACTTAATTGTTCTATTTTTTTTGACGAGAGAAATAGGGCGGCTCGCTTTTAGGAAAGGATTAAAACCGGTAACCTGGAAAATATATAATGTATTGGGGTGGCTCGGTGCTGAATTAATAGGGATTTTAATCGGTGCCGTTATCTTTGGATTAGATAATCTTGTTTCTGTTCAGCTGATAGCTTTTGCTTTTGCCATTACAAGTTATTTTATTATAAAAGCACAACTTAATAAATTAGATGATCAGAGTTTTGATGACGACATCAATCGTATCGGTGACAATTAAAAGCAATTTTTATTGAAATATACTTTAAAAGAGCCCCGATTCCTATTTCAAAAAAAGAAGGGACTTTCACAGCTCTTAATATCTTCTCGCCAACACAATTGTATTTTTAAATTGCTTTTTCTTTCCTTCCGTATTAAAAATTTCGGTATAGATTATATAAATTCCCTGCGGCAGTTGTTTGGATTTATCATCAAGCCCATCCCAGCGATAAAAGCCTTTTATACCATTTAAAGCATTTCGCTGAAGATAACGGATAACTCTTCCTGATGCGTCAAAAATAGTAATATTAGCTATATAACCAGGCGCAGAAAAGCTATAATTTATCGTTGCAAAATCATCCACACCATCATTATCAGGAGAAAAAATTTCAGGTGAAACTGAAATTGCACTATTGAGTTCTTCGTTTAGCCTATACTGTGAGTTCTTATATCCCGGAGTTCCAAACCCCACTGAGGTTGAAGCCGAATGAAAATTAGATTGAACAGATAATCCTTCAAAGTCAATGCGTTCTAACGAAACACCTTCCTTATTCTTTATCAAAGGAAAATGCCATTTATCAGAATATTTTACCTCATCAACAATGTTTCCCTGGTTGTTTAAAATAACAACCTCGCCTTCATTATCAGGGAAAGACGGCATAGGGCTCGTAGTTATAAAAGCATCAGGATTCAATGTTATATACTGATTCTTTACAGCAGCCGGATCAGCACTTATCAAAATAAAATCCCCGGGGAAAAATAACAGGTGATCACTCGCTAACTTTTGAATACTGCTGATAACATTGCCGGAATTTCTGTTGGCAATAAAAATTTCGTTAACGTCAATAATTTTTTTCGAACGGTTATATAATTCCACATAATCAACACCGTGCGGCTTCGGGTTATAAAGGATTTCATTTATTACAATATCCAAATTATTTGCCTCGCCCGCCAAACCAAACCTTGCGGTGTTATTTGCTACTATTCCATTGCCTTTACAATCTGTAACACCAGATGCAATAACTGTATAGACAACACCCGCCGTTATTGGCCCATTCAAAACAATATTCACGCGATCAAAAATTGGTGCAGAAGTAATAATCTTTAACGCAACAATTCCGTTACTGATTTTATAGCTATCTATTTTGGCAGCCAGGGAACTATCTAACGGTTCATTAAAAACTAAAGTTACGGTTGTATCATTTTTTGCAAAAGCCCGTAATAACTTTGGAGATGTATCATCTTTAAAAGCATCATTGACAGAATTCCTTTTTCCGGGAGTGCCGCCATTTTTATCAATGCTTGACGTCCAGTTATTAAACCCAACACAGGGGCTTTTTGTATCAATCATTTCTAACGACCAGCCACCATCTCTTTTAAGATCATTTTTATACCAGGCCGAAGAATATTGAATAGCATGAATCGTTTTACCGGCCGAAGAATAAAGAGCTATAAGATCGCCGTCGTTGTCAAGAGAAGGAAAACTGGTGACACTAATCGCTTTACCAAAATTGGAAAGCACCGATAAAGAAGAAGCAGCGCAAACTATTACCAGGCTATCGGGCTGCAACATAAAGTTAGGCATGGCACCAGATAAGCCGGTTGCATCAGCGAGTTTCCAACCCAATAAATTAATTGGCAATGAAGATGTGTTCTTTAATTCAATCCATTCGCTATTTGGCAATCCCACTTGTGGTGTCGGATCGGCCATAATTTCATCAATTACCACGTCATATTGTTGAGGCGTGTAAAAACTAAAACCAGCACTACTGCTATTTATAGCATTTCCTTCAAGATCTTTTACGCCATTTACATTTATCGTGTATGCGATGGCGTTAGTAAAAACTGAGCCGAACGTAAGATGGACCAGCAGAGGATTATTAACGTCGTTTATAGCGAACGTGGGGTTGCCTAAATTATCAATATAATAATTGGAGTTAAGCTCACTACTTGTAATTTCGACAGGTTCATTAAAAAAAATATCAATTTTATTGGAGCTGATTACTTCAACAGAGCTGATAATTGGTGGCGTAATATCAGCCTCATAATTCTTAATTTCGATGTCATCAAAAAAATGCTTTTGAAAAAAAGAAGCAGTACTTTGTTTAATATAAATGCCAAAATAAGATGAGTTGGTGTAAGTAGCATCCATCACAGAACCTTCTTTAGCAAAGGCATTTCCAATACCGCTCATGTCCCTGGATAACGTCCATTGATTGGCGGCATTTCGCACAATTTTTATTTTCATTTTACTACTGCTGCTATTCAAAACTCCGTTTGTTCCATCAATAATCTTAATGGTACTGCCGTTTGTATCTCTGCGATACAAGCTTATCTCATCATCTGTATTTCCAATCCGCACAAAATAACCTGTGTTACTATTTGATGTTAAGTCGCTATTTGTTGCAGTTAAATAAACGTCGATAAAGTTAGCCGAAGAAGGATTAAATAATATTTGAATGTAGAATTCCCACTGTGCATTTGTTGCCAGCGAATTTGGCGTACTCAGAAAATAATTGCTATTTGCAACGTTGTTATAACTTTGCAATTGAAAATAAGGATTCACAGTAAAATCGGAAGTGCCGCCAGACCATACAGGATTGTTTGAAAAATCCCCGTCATTAAAGTTTTCTGATAGTTGTGCATTTGCAATAAAACCTGTAAATAAGAACAGGCAAATACAGGAGAAAAAATTTCTTATCATTAAAAGAAGTTTAAATTAAAAAGCGCCTTATTTATGGATTTAGTTTTCCAATAAAATTTTAGAAATATAAACTATATAAAGAGAACATGAAAATTGCAGTTGTTGGAGCCACTGGCTTAGTAGGTACTAAAATGCTACAAATACTTGAAGAAAGAAATTTCCCCGTTACAGAAATTATTCCCGTGGCCTCGGAGAAATCAATAGGAAAAGAAATTACATTTAAAAATAAAAAGTATAAAGTCGTTTCCGCTGAGGACGCCATTGCGGCAAAACCATTAATTGCAATATTTTCCGCCGGTGGAAGTACTTCACTTTCATTGGCTCCAAAATTCGCTGAGGCCGGAATTACGGTAATAGACAATTCGTCTGCATGGCGCATGGATGCTACTAAAAAATTAGTTGTTCCGGAAGTGAATGCAGGAGTTTTGACAAAGGCCGATAAAATTATTGC
>JBDTKB010000065.1:0-2577 GCA_039935555.1 Ginsengibacter sp.
CGCAGTTGTACCATGTAAGTGCAGATAATGCTTTCCCTTACAATCTATATAGCGGTCAGCAGGAAAGTGGTTCAGTTGGAATTGCTTCCCGCGGAAATGACGGCGAAATAACTTTTAGAGACTGGCATCCTGTGGGCGCCCAGGAGTATGGATACGTTGCGCCGGATCCACTCAATTCAAATATTATTTATGGAGGTAAAATATCAAAATATAATAAACTTACCGGTCAGGCTCAAAGCATAACGCCATCGCCTACCCGAAATGAAAAACATCGTTTTGTAAGAACGGAGCCGGTGATATTTTCACCTTTTGATCCTAAAACTTTATTTTTCGCTGGTAACTTTTTGTTTAAAACGCGAAATGGTGGTGATAGTTGGGAAGTTATAAGCCCTGATTTATCAAGAGAAAATGTGGACATTCCCGCAAGCGTAGGAATATATAAGGCTGAAGCAAAAAAAACATTAACCCGGCGTGGAGTAATTTATACGGTTTCGCCATCTCCTTTGGATGTTAATTTAATTTGGGCTGGAACAGACGATGGATTGATTCACGTAACAAACGATGGAGGAAAAAAATGGAACAATGTAACGCCCCCGGATTTAACTTCATGGAGTAAAGTTTCTTTGATAGACGCGAGTCATTTTAATAAGAGCACGGCTTATGCCGCAATTAACAGAATTCGTTGTGATGATATGCATCCATATATTTATAAAACATCTGACGGTGGCAAAACCTGGATAAAAATTATTAATGGATTACCGAATGATCCCATAAACGCAATTAGGGAAGATCCGAAAAAGAAGGGTCTGTTATTCGCTGCTTCAGAAACGCAGGTTTATGTATCGTTCGATGATGGAAATCATTGGCAGTCGTTGCGATTGAACATGCCAGCTACTTCCATTCGCGATGTAATTATTAAGGATAATGATCTTGCCGTGGCCACTCATGGCAGAGGCTTTTGGATATTGGACGACATATCGCCGCTACGCCAAATTAATGAAGAAGTAATAAAACATAATTATTTGTTTAAGCCGGCGACAGGTTTGAGAGTAAGGTGGAATTTAAACACAGATACGCCCTTGCCTCCAGATGAACCTGCCGGGCAAAATCCTCCCGATGGCGCTATCATTGATTACTATTTAAAAGGAGATTCACATGATGAGGTAACTCTAAATATCTTAGACGCTAAAGGAAATATGGTTCGCCATTATAGCAGCAACGATACCTTATATAAAATTCCGGAGGTGGACATCCCTCTTTATTGGATAAGGCCGCAGGAAATATTGTCAGCAAAAGAAGGCCCACACCGGTTTGTGTGGGATCTGCATTACACACAATTAAATATTGCTCCTTCGTATCCCATTGCGGCAATTTATAAAAACACGGCACCCGAACCTACATCGCCGTGGGTAATGCCGGGGACTTATAAAATAATGTTGAAAGTTAACGGCCAAACATTTTCACAACCGCTCATTATTAAAATGGATCCCCGGATTAAGACTTCTCCCGCGGATTTGCAAAGCCAACATGATTTCTCATTGATGTGCTATGAGGGGCGAAAAAATATTACCGCTATCTCTAATGAAACAATTAGTCTTCACAATCAAATAAAAGAGTTGAGAAGTAAATCTAACGGCGAATTACATGCTTTGCTGGACAGTTTGGATGAAAAAATAACTAATCTTGAAAATGCTAAACCCCACAGTAATGCCAAAAGCTTTAGCCAGGTTTATAACTCTTTTGCCTCACTATTTAACCAGTTACAAGAAAGTGATATGCCGCCAAACAGCAGGACAATCGAAGCGGTTAAAGCGTCGGAAAAAAATTTCAGCGAGTTAAACGAAATATGGAAAAAAATAAAAATCGAAGATATACCGGGCATAAATAATCAACTAAAAAAAGCCGCATTGCCTATAATTATTCTGTAATTTAATACCAGCAAAAAATAATTTTTATAACAAAAATATCTGTTAAGGATATGGAAGCAAAAGAAGAAACGCTTGATCCAACTGATTGGAAAAAGATGGAAGAACTTGGTGTTACAATGGTAAAAGAAATGATGCAATTTCTTTCAACCGTTCGTGATAGAAAAGTATGGCAGGAAACGACCATAGAGGTTAAAGATTTTTTTAAGCAGCCGATTCCTGCCGATGGTCAGTCACATGCTGACATTTATGATGATTTTAAAACGAAAATTCTTCCGTTTCCCACTGGAAATATTCATCCGCGTTTTTGGGGTTGGGTGATGGGCACCGGTACCCCCTTTGCGATGCTTGGCGATATGCTTGCTGCAGGCATAAATATAAACCAGGGTGGCGGAAACCAGGTTGGTGGTCTTTTAGAATTACAATTGATTAACTGGTTTAAGGGATTATTTCAATTTCCTGAAGATGCTGGCGGGCTGTTAGTTAGCGGCGGATCAATGGCTAATTTGATCGGCCTTACAGTTGCCCGTTATGCAAAGGCAAATTTTGATTTGCGAAAACAGGGGATGTACGGTTCAACAAAAAGAATGATCGTGTATGCATCTACAGAAGTACACAACTGTGCAAACAAAGCAGTAGAATTATTAGGCCT
>JBDTKB010000066.1:0-8708 GCA_039935555.1 Ginsengibacter sp.
GGTGCAGAAATTGCGTTTGGGCCCGACCGTTATCTATATATTTCTATCGGTGATGACAGAGGCGGCGATTCAGCCTATAAATTTCTGGCGCAAGACTTAAGCGTTTTAAGAGGAAAATTATTAAGGATTGACGTGAATAAAACGCCGTACTCAATTCCTCCGGATAATCCGTTTATTGCAACAAAAAATGCCAGGCCGGAAATATGGGCCTATGGTTTTAGGAAACTATGGCATTACTCTTTTGATTCAGTAACTCATGAATTAATTGGAGCTGATGTGGGCGAAAACCGAGTGGAGGAGATAGATGTGGTAAAAAGAGGCGCAAATTATGGCTGGCCAGTGATGGAAGGTGACAGTGTTTTTCAAAAAGACGGCTTAAAAAGCGATGCCGCTTTTACAGCACCCATCTATACCTACACGCACAAACTGGGTATTTGTGTTATAGGCGGAAGTACTTATTATGGAAATGAAATTCCCGCGCTAAAGAATAAATATGTGTTCGGAGATTTTAACGGGAGCATGTTCGCTCTTTCGAAAAATACAGACGGCACCTGGATTCGACAGAAGATAAACATTGTAAATAAACCTGCAGACCCTTTTATGATTTGTGCTTGTAATCCTGATAAAAATAATGAATTTGTTGTGATGGGAATTTTAAATACTAAAACCGGAAACAAAGGCGCGATGTACAAACTTGTAAAAAATTAATGTAACAAATTTTAAGAAAGGATTTTAATTGAACAGTCAAATAGCCTTCTACGTTAGTAAGTTGATTTGAATACACTTATTTATTTAACGCATATTTCATCTGAAAAAGCGGCGTGAAGTTTATCAAAAAATCCTTATTCTTTTAAAAGTCGTTTTATCGTTTCGTAAAATTTATTTTTTGATTCGATATAATATTCACCGCTGCCCGGCCCATAAAATTCTGTGTGTATTTCGCTTACATTTCCATTCTTATTTATAAAAATGGTTGTGGGAAAAGACTTTATGGTTGTTAGTTGTGGCAGCGTCTTTTCAGTTTTTTTATCATCTCCTGCAGCGACACCGGTAATAAGCATTGGGTATTTTACATCAAATAATTTTTGAAATTTAACCACACTTTTTATGGACCTGTCCCGTTCTGTTGTTAATTCATAGGCGAGTGCAATTATCTCTACATCCTTTGGCCGATCGTTATTATAATAATTTGACAAAAATCTTGTTTCATCCAGGCAATTAGCACACCAGCTTCCCATTAACTGAACGACAACAACTGTATTTTTATATTTTTTATCATTGATAGAAACTAAATTTCCTTTCAAGTCCCGGAAGGCAAAGTCTAACTTTTTAAAGCCTTCGCGCAGCCTCGTGGGATCGCTTATTTCAGGCAGGCCAACTGCATTATTTTTTTCAGCCGTCCATGTTTCCTTCGAAATATAACCGTTATAAAAAACACCACCTGAAATTTTGTTTTCACTAATTATTTGTGCTTCAAGTAAATGAATATTATCTCCATCAAAGCCGGACAAAAAAAGTGAATCGTCCTTCACAATTCCCTCCAGGTAACGATAATCAGCGGCAGGCGTTAAAAAACTTCCGGTTAGTTTATTTCCCTTTTGTTCAAATGTTGCCAACGCTTTTCTAATAGTTCCATTTGCCCGTGTAATACTTACATCCCACTTTCCGGAAATATTATTTTTACTTTTGTCATTCATTTCAGCAAAGCGATTTCTCATGTTCGCATATGCATGCAAAGGCCAGTATTGCTTGTTGCGCGAAGTACCTTTTATATAAGTGCCAACCAAATCTCCGTTAGTTTGAAATTTTACCCTGAATGATGATTCAAAGGCAGGCATCGAAAAAAACATAGAGTCGCCGACAATTTTCACCGCTGTTATTGGTATTTTTTCATCCGCGTTTATAACATACAAAACCATTTTACCCATTTCCATTTTTCCCTCAAGAATAAATGGTACAAGCTTTTCATCTTTGCGCTCCAGCGTTACCTGCCATGTATTATATTTAGCTGCAACTTGCGCTTGAGTAAATAAAAAATTTAAAAGGCTGACAAAAATTAATGCATGTTTCTTCATAAAGATTATTAGTAAAGCGCAAGGTCGGTCATATCTTTTTAATGAAAATTACTAACGTCGTTGCCGTAAAATTTGCAGCAAATATTTTTTATGACGCGCGTTCAATGAATTAAGCAGCTATGTGGCTGATGAGTTCAAGCTTCAGGAAGGAGAATATTTTTTATCAAATACATGAAGGGGCGATTCATGAATTTACTGTGGCAAAATTTGCCTATGTGGAATTAGAAATATGTACGAACAAAAAAACCGGGTACTAAAGTCCCGGTTGATGTACACAGTAAGATAAAATTAATTGCGATCAGCAGCTTTGCTTACTTCGTTATCTACGTTATTAGCTGCTTTTTCTGTCTCATTTTTTGCTGAATTAGCCGCGTTTTCTGAAGAAGTTTTAGCATCGCTAAATGTGTTTTTGATTGCTGCCCCGGCCTTATCAAATATATTCCCTGTATCGGCTTTGGCGTTGTTAGCAGCCTTATCAGCTTCATTATCCGCACTTCTTGCAGTATTTTCTGAGCCGGTTTTTACATCATTCACGGTATTGCGAATGGCATTTCCTGCATCGTGTACAGCATCTTTTACTTTATTTAAGAAACTTTCATTTTCGGTTGACATGATTTTTTATTTTTAATGTGAAAAATTTAATTCCAAATTTAAAATGCAATTAATATGCCAGCGAATTCGCGTAATTGTTATTTATTGCCTAACTATTTTTTTAAGAAAATTATTTTACAAGTGATAGAACGAGCAGTGCTCGCGTCTTTCAGGCTTAGCCAGCTCAGGCTTGCCTTCAAATTTTTGCCGCCTTCAGAAAAATCAATTTCAAGCATGATCAATGACAAAATTAGAAAACAAACAGCAATGATGGCTGGTATAAAAGCAATATTTCCGGTTATCTTGTTGTAATTTATTCTAAGCCGTTTGCCTATATTCATTCAGTTGCTTTTTTTACACGATTAAATTTATCCAACGCTGCTCAAATTCTTTTTTATATCGGCCGTAATAAATAATAAATTTCCTAGGAAATACTCATTGCGTAAGCCCGGCATGGCTCTATTGATAATGATTTGAAAGGTAGTAATAAATGACGAAGCAAACTTTCACCTAACGCTTATCCCTGCATGTCATTAGTGTTGACAATTTTTTGCGCAGAAAGTTCATGAACCTAAATTACTTTTTGATTTAATAATTTAGTATCAAAATTAAAATGATTCGATTTAATTTGCCTTTCAAGTGCAGCGATGGCAATTTAAATTACAAACCAATTCTTCTTTTTAAGATAAAAAGAATATGAACGCCGAACCTTCGCCCTCTTTTGTATCCACTTTTATTTCGCCGCCATGAGCTTTTATAATATCATAACTTAAACTTAAACCCAGCCCCGTACCCTGTCCGCTCGGCTTGGTAGTAAAAAATGGCTGAAATATTTTGTCTAATATTTTTTGAGAAATACCATTACCGTTATCCATCACCGTTAGTTCTACTTTATTATCCAGCCTCTTAATAGTCAAAGAAACTGTGGGAGAGTAACCTGGCGGCGGATTTTTTGCTTTCTCACTTACGGCATAAAAAGCATTATTAAAAAGATTTAATAAAACCCTTCCAATTTCCTGCGGAATAATATTTACTGCTTCTATACTTTTATCAAAATCGGTTTTAATCTCTGCATTAAAGTCTTTGTTCTTTGCTCTCAATCCATGATAGGCTAACCGCAAATACTCATCAGCCAAGGCAATAATATTTGTCGGTTCTTTTACACCTGTGCTTAACCGTGAGTGCTCCAACATTCCCTTTACGATGGCATCGGCGCGCTTACCGTGATGGCCAATTTTTTCTTCATTAGCTTTTATATCATTTGCTATGGCAATAACTTCTTCAGTATTTCCTGCCTGTGCCTCAGTTTTTAGTTCTTCGATTAATTCAGAATTCACCTCTGAAAAATTATTAACGAAGTTTAAAGGATTTTGAATTTCGTGTGCAATGCCGGCCGTGAGTTCTCCAAGTGAAGCCATTTTTTCCGACTGGATCAACTGATCCTGGGTTGCCTCAAGTTCTTTTAGCGTTTCTTCTATTTTCTTTTTCTGAGCTTTTACTTTTTCATTCTCCGCTTTCATTTGCCTTGTGGCAACAATTACTTTATGCTCGAGTATTTTCTTTTGCGAAACGATTCGCCTGGTGTTCCACCTGAAAAATAATACAAGAATTGCTATAAAAATTATCGCATATACTAAGTACATCCACCAGGTTCTATACCACGGTGGAAGCACTTTAAAGGAATAAAGAACCGGTTCGCTCCATACTCCTTCCGGGCTTTGAGCTCTAAGCATAAAAGTGTAATTGCCTTCATAAATATTACCGAAATTAACCGACGTTTTATAGCCGGGCGGCGACCAGTCCTTATCATAACCATTCAACATAAACTGGTATTTTACCAGGAAGTTTTTGCCCGTTTCAATAGAATTAAAATCAAAGCCTATGTTGTTATAATAATAAGGAAGCACCAGCTTGCGCGGAATAGGGTACCATTTGGAAATGCTGTCAACAGAAATTTTTCCAAACCGATGACGAATGGAATCTCTTTCGCCAATATTTAATTGACGCCCAAAGGTGTTCACTTCACCGGTGATAATGGGCGACGTGGAATTACTGTCCAACGACTCATTTACAATTCGCGGATCAAGATCGCTCCAACAAATAGTTTCATTATTTATTTTTACATCTTTAATAACTACAGTGGGCGCCACGTGTGTGTAATCTATTAATGCCTTTGGGTCGAATCGCACAATCCCTGTTTTGTCAGAACCAGTTCCAATCCATATAATTCCTTTACGATCTTTAAACATGGCTCCAAGGCCGGCATTTACATCCTTTACAGGATAACCGGTTTGCGAGTTAAATATTTTTCCTACAACCCATTTTTTCTCGTTGCTTTTTGTGACCGAAGAAGGAACGAGTTCGCAAAAGCCAAGGTTGGTTCCGATATATAATTTTTTTTCATTACCCGGCAAAATCTGGGTTATAAAATTATCCGGAAGGCCATCTGCGCTGGAATAAGATTCGAACATTTGCCGGTTTAAATTTCTGTTTTTATTGCCTTTCATTTGATCCACAATTTCTTTGCGCATAAGGCTCAATCCTTGCTGAGTGCCGAACCAAATGTTGTCATGTTTATCCTGGGTTATGGCCCATACAACGTTATTGGAAAGGCCCTGTGCGGTAGTAAAATTTGTAAAGCTTTCTCCATCATATTTACTTACTCCGCCACCCAATGTTCCAAACCAAAGATTGCCGCTTTCGTCTTTTGTAATAGTAAATACAACATTACTTGAAAGGCCTTGCTCTGTGGTATAACTGGTAAAACTCCTGCCATCAAATTTGCTCACTCCTCCGCCTGATGTTGCAAACCAAATATTGCCATCATTATCATCACAAATACCAAAAATAACATCATTGGCAAGCCCTTGTTTAGTGGTGTAATTGACGAAATTTTTTCCGTCAAATTTGCTTATTCCTTTACCGGCAGTGCCAAACCAAAGATTGCCTTTTTTATCGCTGGCTACACAATAAATTACATTATCGGCAAGTCCCTGGGAATGGGTAAAATTGGTAAAGCTTTTGCCATCGTATTTTATAGCTCCGCCCCCGCCCGTGCCGAACCACAAGTTATTTACACTATCCTGGGCAATGCTAAAAACTGCGCTATTCGGCAGGCCTTGTGCCCGTGTAAAATTTGTAAAACTATTGCCGGCATATTTACTTACACCGCCTCCAAAAGTGCTAAACCATATGTTACCTTTATCATCTTCAACAATACTTCTTACTTGCTCATTGGCAAGCCCTTGCGATCCGCTATAGTTTTCAAAGTTTTTACCGTCATATTTACTTACGCCGTCTTTTAGGGTGCCGAACCAAAGGTTACCTTGTTTATCATTAGAAATACTTAAGACAACACTGTCGGCAAGTCCATCGCGCAAACCATAATTGTAAAAAGACTTACCATCGAACTTACTAACGCCTTTACTTCCTGTACCAAACCAAAGGTTGCCAACTGTATCTTCGGCAATACTCCAAATTGCATTATCAGCGAGCCCGTTTTCTACAGAAAAATTGGTAAACGCTTTGCCATCAAATTTGCTTACTCCACCACCAAAAGTTCCGAACCAAAAATTTCCCCGGCGATCTTGAAGCATACACTTTACTGCGTTATTGGCAAGGCCTTCTGCAGTGGAATAATTAGTAAATCGTTTACCATCATATTTACTTACGCCGCCTTTTAAGCTACCAAACCAAAGGTCTCCTGCGTTATCTTCTATTATGCTAAATATCACATTGCCTGGCAAACCCTCTTTGGTAGTATAAGTGGTAAACTTTTCACCATCATATTTGCTAACGCCACTTCCATCGGTACCAAACCAGAGATTGCCTTCTTTGTCTTCGTTGATGCACCAAATTATATTGTTAGCGAGCCCTTGCGCTGTGGTATAATTCGTAAATTCTTTACCATCGTACCTGCTTACTCCACCGCCGTTAGTCCCAAACCAAAGATTACCTCTTTTATCTTTATAACAACAATACAATTGGTCCAGTGCCAGCCCATTGTCAGTGTTGTAAGTAGTAAAAAATCCTTTGCCTTGCGCATCTGCGGTAATTGGCATTTTGGTATAAGCATTAATAAAAGATTGTGTTTGATTGGGGAAATTTTTTGCATTCTTTTTCTCTACCTTAACCCCTGAGAATCTGGTCGTAATGGGTTGAGGTACATCTGCAAGAAAAATTACCTTTGGCTTTTTGCTTTGGGGAAGTTGGGAAAGTATAGTTACTTGTGGCGGTAAAATTGCACCAGGTGTTGCAGTCTTTTCTTTTGTATTATCCCTTTGAGAACACGACGAAAAAAATTGAGTTAGACTGATTAGGATTACTAAATGAAAAAGCGCTATTGCCAGCTTTCTTTTTTTTATGCTGATTGTCCTGTTAATATAAGCAGCGCAGCTATCCGGGAACATCGGGAATTTATTAGATTGAATCAGTACGTCCTTCATTAATTTGAAAGATAATTAACTTTCATTGCTTTGCCATTTTCTGGAAGATGCAAGGGTTGCCATTTTAAGACAAATTTGAATACAAGTAAACTTCCGGACCGACTTTTCATTTATTATAATTTATAAAAGAATTCTATATCTTGAAATATTTTCTTAATTTGTTGCAAACTGGTTTTTAGTAGTTATTTACATCCGAGCCAGTTAGTATTTCATTATTAACTCAAAAAAATTTATCATGGCAAGTACAAAACCTGTGGCCGCTAAAAAGAAAGCGGGCACTGCAACAAAGTCTTCACCCAAAAAGGCCGCTTCCTCAAAAAAGCCTGTCAAGCTGGGCGGAGTTCCTACACAGGGACAATAATAAAAATCTTTTCTAAGCTGTGGGTAATAAATGAATTTTGAGTGTCAAAAATCCTTTAGCCGTTCACGAGTTAGGGATGAGTTATTTCTTCTTTTTTTTACCCGCTTTTTTTTCTTTCAAATTTTCTATTTCTTGTTTTAATATTTTCACGTCGATTTTCGTGGGCGTTTTTTCATTCTTGATAAAATCTTCACTAAAAACAGCGTAAGCTTCGTCTACATAGGTTTCCCAAAAATCCATGGTCATGATCATTTCCTTGCCCCAGGTTATGGCCCGCAATTCATTTTTTCTATAGCCGGTAATTGTGAGCGCGTGGCCCAGCCAGCTTCCTGGCTCACCGTCACCTTTTGTCCTGCTTCGCGGCACTGTCCATTTCTTTGAATCAAAGTATTGTTTTTCCGCAGACTTAGGAAGGTTTATCCCAACATAACATCCTCCGTATAAATATATGGCTTGAAGTAACTGCCGGCGATTTTTAAAATCCAATTTGGCAAAGGCAATTATTTTGCGTCCGGCAATGCCTTTTTTCCGCCAATGTTTTAGCGCTTTTATTGCTTCTACTGATTTGCCTTGCCCATCTGTCTCAGCATTAAAACCGGTAATGTCACTGTACGATTGTACAATTGCCTTTGTGGTAGGCTTATGAAGTTTTCCTATGTTGGAAGTCCAGGCCATTACAAGGTGCCCTGCCGATGCGCAAGTGCAGTCATTTATTTTCAGGTTGCCAAGCGTGCCCCATTTTCCTGTTTCAATTTTACTTCCCCAATTATAACTTGAAGGGACTTTACTTAAATTTTCCAAATCTAAATAATCTGAAAGGTCGAACGTTCGCGAGTCATGAATATAAGGAAGCCTCCCTGCTTTTACTTTGATCAGGTGAGGTTTTGGTATCTTTTTATTCATCTTTTAAAGGAAATTTTTTCAACTTATAAAAGCGAAAGCGCTATTTAATAGTTTGTATAAAGTAACATTAAAATTTGAGCTAAACCTGAAAGTTTTATTTTGATGATTCTTTATAAATATTTTATATAAAATACTTCTTCATAACGCCGACGCCTACGCGAATTTACGTTGGGAAGATTTCCGCTCAATGCACTAAAATTAAATTTGAATTGAGTGCAATAAAATTAATGAGGCTCTTATAAAAAATAAGAGCCTCATTAACTGGAAAGATCAGAATTAGGAAAAAGATTTTAAAGCTTTAGTGTTGTGCCCACCACAACGGCGTTAGCACAT
>JBDTKB010000067.1:0-11427 GCA_039935555.1 Ginsengibacter sp.
TTTAAATTGGGTATCAGGTATGAGGTATCAAGATTAACGTTTAGAGAACTGGAAGCTCTTTCTTGCTTTCTTCTTACCTGGTTTCTTACGTTCAACCGAGCGTGGATCACGTGTGAGTAATCCTGCAGCTTTTAACGCTGGCCTGTATTCAGGATTTACCTGTAAAAGCGCACGTGAAATACCTAATTTTACTGCTTCAGCCTGTCCTTTTACTCCACCACCTTTGGCGTTTACCGATACATCAAATTTATCGCTTGATTCGATCGTTTTTAAAGGGGCTTCAACCTGGTTTTGTAAATAAACCAATGGGAAATACGTTTTGTAATCCTTTCCGTTAATGGTGATCTTACCATCTCCTTTAGAAAGAAAAACCCTTGTTACGGCTTGTTTCCTACGGCCTACTGCATTTTTTTGTTTTTCCATTATATTAAATTAGAAAGTTAAAGGTTGAGGTTTTTGTGCCGTGTGCGGATGATCGGAACCAACATAAACATATAACTTCTTATACATTTTGCGGCCAAGCCGATTCTTAGGCAACATGCCTTTTACCGCTCTTTCTATAACAGCATCAGGCCTGCGCTTTAAAAGATCGCCTGCAGTTTCTTCTTTTTTTCCGCCCGGGTAACCACTGTAATTAATGTAAATCTTATCATCCAGCTTTTTACCGGTAAATTTTACTTTATCGCAGTTGGTTACCACAATAAAGTCCCCACAATCAACATGAGGTGTATAATAAGGTTTGTTCTTACCACGGAGAACGGACGCTATTTTAGCGCACATGCGGCCAACGGTTTGATTAGTGCCGTCAACAACGTACCAGTTACGTTGCACGGTAGCCTCGTTCGCATGTTTAGTGGTGAAATGTAATTTGCTCATTTTAATTTTTTCGTGGTTCTTGTTTCGTAAAACAATAAACCGGTGATTATTTGCCGCTATCCCGGCATTTTTTTTAAAGGATTGCAAAGGTATGGTGAAACAACCTGATTAAAATCCAAAATTGAAAGATTTTTTAAGGGTACCCTTCTAACGCATTGATTATCTATGAAGAATTTGCATAAAATAAATAGTATGAGAAATTTTTAATCGCAAATAGCACCCGATTTTGATTTTTTTGGGTGAAATTTTATAAAGTAATTCAATGCATATATATTTGCATAAATATTTATCTAATGAACGATACGCAATCTGTAACCAAATACTGGATATATTTTTTCATCTCGAGCATAGCAATTATTTTAATGCTTGTATTTGTGCGGGAATATTTCTGGATTGCACTTCCTTTTGTAGTTACTAGTTTCGGAAAGGCACTCAGGCTCGTTTAAAATTTTCTCCCCTTATTTTAATACCTCGCTTAGTTTATTTACAAGATCGCTCCCTCTGAGCGCAGTTCCAATTATTTTGCCCTGTGGATCAACTAAAACATTGTAAGGTATAGCTTCTACATTATACAAAGCTGCAGCTTCGCTATTCCAGAATTTCAAATCACTTACCTGCTTCCAGGAAAGGCTATCACTTTTAATTGCAGACACCCATTCCTTTTTATCTTTATCAAGCGATACGCCAAGCACAGTAAAATTTCTGTTTTTAAATTGGTTATACGTGGCAACAACGTTAGGGTTTTCTTCCCTGCATGGCCCACACCAGCTTGCCCAAAAATCAACCAATACATATTTACCCCGAAGAGAACTCAACTTAAAGGGTTTTCCGTCAACATCGGGCAACGTAAAATCTGGCGCGATCTGGCCTTCTTTAAGTTGGTTGGCCTGCGTTTGAGCCTGCGGCTGGCTTTGAGCCGCCGTGTACTGCTCAAACTGTTTTACAACATCACCAATGGCCGTATTTCCGGGAAACCTTTTGGTAATGCCATTTATTAAAGTCTTTAATGAATCCATGCCTATTTCCTGGGAATATCCTAATGCAAATAATGCGACTATCGGGCTTTTCGTAGTGTCAATATATTGAAAAAGGAAATTTTTATACCATTGATTGGTTTGATTAAAATTACTTTCAGCAGTAGCTAGGAGACTATCGTTATTAAGTTGCTGAAGTTGTTTCATATTGCGGTCTTCACCAATAAGATTGGTATGTAACGAATCTAAAAGAATAATGAATTTCGTTAGGGAAACATTTGCCGGTGTATTAAACCTTGTTGACTGAAGTGTAGAATCGTTTGCGTTTGCGTTAAAGTCAATTTGCGGTTGATCATTTATAAAAATATAGCCGGCATTTTTATCAAACCGTAGCCGGTACAAGCCTTCTTCTGGAGCTATAGTTTTTAACTCAAAATTTCCTTTTTTCATTTGAGCCGTATCTAATACCTGTGGCGCTTTTTGATCAAATGAAATTTGTTCCAAATATACTTTTTGATCAGGGGCATTTTTAAGTTCGCCGCTCACTACAAACGTGCCTTTTTTGACCGGCCTACTGCAGGAAAAACAAACCAGTGTAATTAAAATAATTAACGCGTTTTTCATTGAATTGATATTATTGATTTAATTTTTGATTGAGTATTTTACTAACGGCCTGCATATCAGCTTTGCCCTTACTTATCTTTTTTACTTCACCTGAAAATAATCCTATCAGGCTTTTTTTACCCTTTTTATATTCTGAAACTTTCTCTGGCATTTTTTCTAAAACCTCGTCAACCCACCTGTTTAAAAAATCGTCATTCTTCTCCTGCAACACATTTAATTCTTTCGCAATTTGCATCGGCTCTTTTTCCGGCTGTTGCAGAAGTGCAGGGAAAATTTTTGTTGAAGCAATACCAAAACTTACACTTCCTTCATCAACTATTTCTATAAGTTCTGCAAACGTTTTTGCGCTTACCGGAACCTTTTCAATTGCCATATTGCCTTCATTCAAATAAGATTTTATTGGTCCGAGGATCCAGTTTGCTGCGGATTTATAATTTTTGGTATGTGCAATAATATTGGTAAATAGACTGGCAGTTTCTCTATCATCACACAACACTTTAGCGTCCGACAATGGTAGTGAATATTCTTCTATAAATTTCTTTTCTAATGCTGCCGGCAACTCTGGTAATGACTTTTTTATCGATTCAATCTTTTCATCTGATATAAAAAATGGCGCCAGGTCTGGCTCCGGAAAATAGCGGTAATCATTGGCTTCTTCTTTTGTACGTAAAGAAAATGTGGTACCGTTGGAAGCATCAAAGCTTCTTGTTTGCTGAATTACCTTTTCGCCATTTTCTATTAAATGAATGAGGCGGTTCGTTTCAAACTCAATTGCTCTTTTTACATTTCGAATTGAGTTGAGATTTTTTACCTCTACTTTAGTTCCAAGCGTTTTCTCGCCATGTAATCTTATAGAAATATTCGCATCACATCTCATGCTTCCTTCTTCCATATTGCCATCACAAATTTGGAGGTAGCGGACAATTTTTCTTATTTCCGTTACATAGGCAAATGCTTCTTCGGCGGAATGCATATCCGGTTCCGATACTATTTCAAGCAAAGGCACTCCGGCGCGGTTTAAATCAATTGAGGTATAATTTTCATCGGCATCATGAATACTTTTGCCGGCATCTTCTTCAAGATGAATGCGGTTTAAAAGAATATCTCTTTGCTTTCCATCAACATTAATAGAGACATAACCATTTTTGCAAATGGGCGTTGTATGTTGAGTAACCTGGTAGCCTTTCGGAAGATCCGGATAGAAATAATTTTTTCTCGCGAAATAATTATTTCGAACAATATCGCAATTCAAAGCAAGGCCCAGGCTGATTGCATAATCAATTGCTTTTTTATTCATCACCGGCAAAGTACCGGGATGGGCAAGTGATATGGCGCTAATATTTGTATTGGGCGCATTACCGAAAGTAGTGCTGTCGCCGCAAAACAATTTACTCCTTGTAAGTAATTGCGTATGCACCTCCAGGCCAATCACAACTTCATATTTTTCCGATGTAGGCATGGCGCGAAGGTATGAAAAGACATTTCCAATTGTACTACACAAAACTTAAACAAAACAAAAAAGCTGCCTTGTAAGGCAACTTTTATTTATCAAAAACTAAAAAACCCTGAGAATCTTATTTCAACTAAATGTGGAAGTTACAGGTCGGCACTATTGAGTTTTTTTGGAATTTTTACTTCAAAACTCATTTCTGCATTATTTCTGCGCGCTTTAATATCCATGTTTTCTTTTTCCGGGTTTCCATCAAGCTTTTCCATTATTTCTCCTACACTATTAATTTTATTACCATTAAACGAAGTGATCACATCATCTTTTTTCAAGCCTGCTTTATCTGCCGGTGATCCTTCTTCGACGTTTAGTATTTTTACACCATCACCATTTTCTGTGTCTTCTATTTTTATACCGATTTTCGGCTTATCAGCATTATCATACATAAAATTAAAGTTACGATTAAGCCTGTTTTGCATATTTGGCATTTTAAAATTAAAATCGTTGCCATTCATACCAGGATTACCCTTAAACACCATCGTTCTTTTGTTCATTTTTGTTTCTCCCAATTTGGCTTTGGTATCTTTCTTTTTAGTATCCCGCAAATAATAAACTTTTACTTCTTCTCCCGGCTTATGCGCTTTTACCACATCCATTAATTCTTCTGGTGATTCAACTTTTTTATCGTCAATTTTTGTGATCACATCTCCGCTTAACAATCCTGCTTTTTCTGCCGCGCTACCTTTTACTATCTCAGTAATTTTGGCTCCCTCATCTCCTTTGGTGCTTGATACACCCAAAAAAGGACGAGGCTTGGCATCGCCCATATCATTTAAATCGTACTGCATTTCCATATTGTCCGGGGCGTAAAGAAAATTATTGGATCCACGGTCGCGCATGTCGTTTTTCATAATAGTTACATCGCCATCATGAAACTCAGACAAAGGTTTTCCATTAACGGTTACCTTATCGCCGTCAATTTCTATTATCATTTTTTTATCTACATTATCATTTTTGCGAATGATAATTTCCTCTGACTTTTTAGCCTTGGGTGCGTCTTGCGCCCAGGAATTGCCAGATAACATAATCCCAGCCATTACAATAGCGGTAAAAAAAATATTCTTTTTCATTGTAAATAATTTTAAATACGAAATGTTTAGTAGAACAAATGTAATAACTTTTAATCAACTACGAAATCTTTCGCAAATAATTACTTTTGTTTAACAAAAATCTGAAATGGCAGGCAAGGAGATGTTATAAACTCTCACAGGAACGCCATCAGCTATATCGTTTTTAATGAATTGCATCCTAATCTTTTCCAGAATTTTTATTGAAGCAATATTGTCAACATGCGCCATGCCTGTTATGGTTTTAATTTTTAAATCTCTTAATCCGTAAATGACGGTGTATTGGGCCGCTTCCGTACCATAGCCGTTCCCCCAAGCATTTTTTAAAAGCCGGTAACCAAGGTCTATAATTCCTGTTTCCGGAATATTTTTTAAGCCACACCAGCCGATAAATTCATAATCAGTTTTTGTGTGTATTGCCCACCTGCCAAGGTTAAGCATGTATTGAGGAAGGATAATTTCATTGATAATTTTTTTTGCCTCTTCTTCATTTTCCAGAATGGGTTCATGCAGATATTTTATGACTTCGGCGTCACTATTTAATTTATAAACAAGCGGTGCATCTGCGTCTGTAAAGCGTCTTAAAAAAAGTCTTGCCGTTTCAAAAACTACCTGCATAATGATGATTTTTTTTCTTAAAAATTAGTTCAAATTATTTATCTTTTCAAGCCTGTAATTTAAGAGGATAAGAAAAGGAACTATTTCTTTTTTAAAACAAAAACAATTACAATTTTAATGTTAAAATTTGCCCGCTTAAAAAAAAGGTTTGATGTAAAACAAATGCAGCAGGAAGTTTGCGCAATTGAATCCGCGTTATGGGAACCTCATTATAATACCAAACACTATGAAGGAACCTGGACTACTTTGCAACTTCGTTCTATTAATGGAAATATAGAAAATGGCGTTTCAATACATGGCTCTTCGCTGCAGGAAAATATGTCTTACAAAGACACTATTCTTTTGGAGAAATGTCTGTATCTAAAGTCTGTGATCAATTTCTTTTCATGCGAAAAAATGTCCGTGAGGTTGATGAATCTTAATGCAGGCTCAATTATTAAAGAGCACACCGATTTTGATATGAATTTTGAGAAAGGCGAAGCAAGGTTTCATATTCCGTTATTCACTAACCCGGGCGTTTCTTTTTTTATTGAAGATGAAAAAATTCTGATGAAAGAAGGAGAATGCTGGTATTTAAATTTATCGTTGAAACACAAGGTGAATAATTTTGGTGATGCGAACCGGATTCACCTGGTTATTGATTGCAAAGTAAATGACTGGATAAAAAAGCTATTAAAAGATGATGCTGAACTAACGGTAAGTGTAGACGAAAAAAACGAAGAAAATAATTATAGCGTTCCTGAAAAAATTAAGATCATAGAACAGCTTCGAATCATGAATACAGCTACATCAAATGAACTGGCAGATAAAATGGAAGCTGGTATCATTATTTGATACATGAATGAAAACAATCACTAAAAAAGTCCGTTTCATTTGGACATCAATAATCGTATATCTTCTAAATTTTTATACAATTTTAATGCCGGCAGCATGTAGCCTGGTTTTGAAAAATCTTTATGATCTTCCTGGAATAATTGCTGCGGATGCTTTGCACGAAAACGGCTTCTTTCCGCAAATAACGTTTCGGCTTTCCCGGTAAGTTTCAGGCCGCTAAAAGCATACACCTTTGCCATTATATTTTTGATTCCTTCTTCATAATTTACAAGAAGTGCGAGTGGGTCCGAAGTTATTATTTCTATCATTTTTTTATAATAACTCTCCAGTATTTTAGCCATATAAACATCGTGATTGTTTTCATTTACTTGTTGTCCGGAAAAGCCAAAAACTTCCGGTTCTATTAGGCCAGGTACAGATTGCATTCCGCGTTGATTTTTTTGCGAAAGCATTACTTCCAGTGGGTTTCTGTATAAAAGAATGAATGGCACTGACGGAAATAAGTTGCGTAGCAGGATATAAAAATGCAAATGCCAGCTATCTGTTTTTATAAAAAGCTGTTCTTCATTCCTGGCTCGTTTTTGTCCATAATATTTAAATGCCGCCGCTAAATAGTCAATAGAAATTTTTCTTTCTACAGGATTTTGTTTGAAGGGAATTCGAAGCAATTCGTCAAAGAAAGGCACTTCGGAAAGCACAATATGTTTTTCATCTAAAGCAAGTAATTGTGATAAAAGTGTAGATCCACAACGGGATATGTGAAATATAATGGCAGTTGGCGGCAATGAATTCAGATCATCGGCCCATTCGGCCATTATCTCCAAATCAGAAATAACTTTATAGGTTTTGCAGTTTTCTTCCAGGTTTCTGCAATCAGCAATTGTATCGGCAAAAAAAGGTTCTTCAAATGTTTTATTTCCGATGTATAACCATTCGCAAAAGGAGTTGTTCAACCTCCATGGAATCCAATTTTTTAATGCATCCGCATGTAAGTAACTTTTATTTTTATTAAGAATAATAGTGCTTTTGTTTTGAGGTTAAATAATTATGCGCGGATTGATTACCGGCAAATAATTCCCAGGTCTCTTTCCGTCCTGATAATTTCTTTTTGTTTCAAGTTTTCATTTGGCCTGCAAACGAACATGGTTAGTTTGTCCGAATGCATTTCTGTCAATCCATCAAGGCTCTTAAAACTATTATCGCTTATATAAAGTTCCTTAAGATTTACTAGTTTTTCAACAGGTTCCAGGGAAGATATTTGATTGCATTGAACATACAATTGTTCAAGTTCCATAAGTTCTTCAATGCCAGTTAAGCTTTCAATATTATTATTAAATAAAAACAAAGATTTTAGATTCGTAAGATTTCGTAATACTTCAATATGCTCTACTTTATGATGCGTAACAATTACAATAGTTAGGTTGCGCAAATACTGTAAGCCACTTAGGTTTGTCAGCTCAAATTGCATATTTGGAAACGGCGCTTTTGGGCCGGCAAGGCGTATGGTCTGCGTAGAGAAAATATTTTCCAAATCATCGGAATCCGGTTCCCGCTTGTTCGCGCTTATAAATATTCGAAATGCCTGTTTCCATTGCGGCTCCAGGTCGTTCCACCAATTTTCAGGAATAATAATATCAATATCAGTCAAATTAAAACGATTGCAACATTAGTTACGGCTTGGGAAAATTCCTTGTAATGCTATTATATAAGTCAATGTAAGGTAAGGTTGCACGTTATTAAACGGTTGCGAATTTCCAGACGATAAGCCGATTGCTCCTGCGTTCATTTGTACTTTGGTGCCGGAAATATTGTATTCCCTGTCAAGGACTCCTGTATTACCTAAATAAGCGCCTGTAGGGTCGGAAGTGCTTCCTAATTCAAAAGTTGCAATAAGTGGATGCGTATGCGGTGGTAAGTTACTTGCAAGTAAAGTTGTATTTTCTGTGCCTCCTGTTTGTCCAATCACATAATTTGTTAGTCCCGGGCCCTGTCCCACATGAATCGGCACCCTGCCCCTAAGATCTGGTAGCGCAAAATTAGTTATTCCATCGCCACCGTAAGTTGTACCCAAAAGGGCAAATAAAGCCTGGTTTTGACTTATGGCCATAAGTTGGCCATTACAAAGAGCCCAGCCACGTGGCGCAAAATTGCCGGCGAAAATTAAAAGGCTTGCGAGTAAGGGATCCATAAATAAATAAATTAAAAGTGATAAATATATTTTTTGTTTATAACGATGTTATTCTCTTTTCGATAACTCAGTTGCAGTATGCGTGCATTTTTCGTGAAGCTTGTTTTACTTTTCAAAAGAGAAATTCCAACAAGCGCATCTTGTTTTTGACCATTGCAATGTGCTGTCAATAAATTGTCGGAAGAATTGTCGTTTGATAAGTTGTACAGGGCTTCCATTTCAAAACGGTTTAACCTTGAAATCTTTTTTAATGAAGTACCGTCTACTAAAGTAATAACAACATCAACAGGTTTAAATAAATTGGTTTCCCAATAAACCCAGGTGGGATGGGCCAATATATTTTCACGGGAAAAATAAATAGTTTCTCCGTTCTTGTAGGCGTGGCCGGCGGTGCCTAAAAAATCATGCTTCGTTTGTAAATCGACAAAAGAATTGAACGTTTGCCCCCCGGATTTTTTCCAGAATAATTTCCATTTTTTTTGCAAATCATCATCTTCACTTAAAGGCGATAAGTTTTTTATTACAGGTTTACATATAGCGGCAGCCGATAACATGGCCATACTGCTTAAAAAATTTCTGCGGCTGTTTTCGTAAATCAGCATGAGTTATAATTTGATTAGTCTTTCATTAAATACGTCTATCCCTTTTCTAATTTGCAGTAAATATATTCCGGAAGAATACCTGGTTAAGTCGATAGTTTCATCTCCGGAACCATTGAAGATCTTATTCATAATTTTTCTTCCATCTGCATCAGTAACCGAGTAATAAATCTTTTCGTTTGTAGACTCAATATGCAAACCATATAAGCCGGTTCCGGGGTTGCTTGAAACAGAATAAAATCCGGAAGATAAAATCTTAATTGATACAATTGTAGAATAGGTCGCTTTATTGTCTATATCAAGCTGAACAAGCCTGTATAAGTTTTGACCGGAAAGTGGACTGGCATCATTAAATTGATAATTTCTTTCTATTGAAGAATTAATACTGCCATTTACAAAACCAATATTATTCCAATTGATACCATCCGGGCTTCGTTGAATATCAAAGCCCTTATTGTCTATTTCAGTAGCAGTTTGCCAGTTTAATACTACGCTTTTATCTTTTTTGCTGGCGGTAAAACTTGTAATCTTCACGGCAAGAGTTCCTGTACCTGCTATTACCAAAGGATTTGCTCCTGTGCATGGCTGGCCGGAAACAACATCCCACGTGCAGGATCCGCCGGTGGGGGGTGGTGTCGTGATATTACAAGTATTTTGAAAATACGGCTGGCCATCAAAAGCCAGCACCCAAAGGTTATCGGGCGTTAGCCAATAAACATCTATTTGAACATTCGGAAATCCCATCACGGTACCGGTGCTTTCGTATGCAGGTTTTCCATTTATATTACCAATGGAGTTTAAGATAATTGTTCCCGAAATACACTGGCCGGAAACTGTAACCGTTTGTGCCTTAAGTGGCGTAGAGAAAATAAAAATTATGAAGATGAGATAAAAATTTTTTTTCATTGCTTATCTTTTGGGGAGATAAAAATTTCTTAGCGATCTTAAGGTAGAACAATCGGAAATCGTAGGGTATAAATATTAACTGTTGTAAGGTAGAAATAAAAAATAAGGCGAGCAAATAAAAACAAAGGACCGGGAAATGTAGCATGATCCAAAAAACTGCAAATTATCTTTTCTTCGTGGTGCTAAAATCAATTAAAGCAATGATTTTACTTTTTCTATTACTTCATTAAGTCTTGCAGTATCCTGTCCGCCGGCAGTTGCTAAGGTTTTTTGTCCGCCTCCACCACCTTTGATCAATGCTGCAACCTGTTCCTTAATTATTTTTGGCGCTTCAATTTTTTTTAAAATAGAAACATTTTCATCGAGCATAACTGCAACTGCAGCTTTCCCTTCTATATCTGCTGCAAGCACAATTACGTAATTATCAATTTGATTTTTAATCGCGAAGCAAATCTTTTTTAAGGAATCGGCGTTAGGCACTTCAACCACTTGCCCAATGAAATTAATGTCATTAATTTTTTCGACCTTATTTAAAAGGCTTTTTTGTAAAGAAGCTAATTGTTTAGCTTCTGCATGTTCCAATTGTTTTTTTAAGTTACTGTTTTCAGTAAGCAGGCTTTCAATTCCTTTATTAAGGTCTTTTGGATTTTTAAGACGTTCTTTTATCGTATCCAAAATGGACAATTCCTTCTGAATAAAATCTTCAGCAGCTTTGCCACTTATAGCTTCGATACGGCGAATACCAGCGCCAACGGCACTTTCAGCGGTTATTTTAAAAAATCCTAATTCACCCAAATTGCCAACATGTGTTCCACCACAAAGCTCTATTGAATATTCCGGGTCCATCGTTACCACGCGAACGGTATCGCCATATTTTTCACCGAATAAAGCTGTTGCGCCCGTTGCAAGTGCCTCGTTCTTTTTCATTTCCTTTATTATAACGGGAATGTTTAAACGAATTTTCTCATTTACAATGGATTCAATCTTTTTTATTTCTTCATCAGTAACTTTTGCAAAATGCGAAAAGTCAAATCGTAAATATTCGTCATTAACTAAACTTCCTTTTTGCACAACATGATTGCCCAAAACTTTTCGTAAAGCTGCGTTTAATAAATGTGTAGCGCTGTGATGAACAGCCGTTGCTTTCCTAATTTTTTTATCTATTCTAAGAGTAACTTCTCCTGTTACTTTTTTAGGTAGTTTCTCTGTAAAATGAATAATTAAATCATTTTCT
>JBDTKB010000068.1:0-8459 GCA_039935555.1 Ginsengibacter sp.
GACGCAGTTAAATAAGATGGATTGGTGATAACGGAATCGGTATTACTTACCCATTTCGCTCTGCCTGTTTCAGCATTGAAATTGTAAACATAAATCCCCTTGCTGCCGGTTCCTGTGTAGGTACCAACTAGCATATAATAGTTTTGAGCAACTGCACCGATAGAAAAAAATAGAATGATACATAAAATTGAATATCTCATATAATTTTTGTGATTTTCGAAATGAAAAATAAGCATCGATTTAAAAAATACAATTTAGGATAGTAAATTTTATAAAAGAAATTATTAGAGAATTGATGAATTAATTTTTTTTACCTGATTACTTTAAATTCATTAAATATTTGCTTTTCAAGTGGAGTAACTAAAACGTTGGTTACTTGCGCCTTTTCCGGTCCGCGATGACACCATGCAATAAATTCTTTTAAAGCTTTTTCGTCGCCAGTTACAATAACCTCTACGTCGCCTTCATCGGTGTTTTTAATCCACCCTTTAACATTGTAAAGTAATGCCTTCTCTTTGGCTATTGCACGATAAAAAACTCCTTGAACCCGCCCGGAAATTTTTATGTGATTCGTTTTCATTTAAAAAATATATTGGCATAGTTGATTTAATATTTTTTCACATGAACTAAAACTTTTTAAAAAAAATCAGCTTACATACAAGTAGTATTCGAATCACTACGATACTTCGCCAACGTAAATTTACTACCAATCCAGTAAATACAATGAAGCAATAATCAGGCAGTTGTTCTCTTGTGCAGCCAATGTGCCAAAGGTATCTTTGTACCAGAAGTTGATTGATGTTCAACAAACATTAATCAAAAATCCAAATCCATTGAAAGTGACCGTTTCCCAATCCAGGAAAAACCAAAAAAAATCCAATATCAGTCAACTTCTTTTTTTTTAAATTTAATACCCGTTTTAAAACCTAAATATCCCAATGAAAACTTGCCCTTGAAAAAGGCTTTCCGATTTCATCCTTTAAAAAACCAGAAACCCCGGAATAAAAATTATTCCAAAAATCTTGAAAGCTTCCGCACTAAACCTGCAGAAGCTTTTTTTATTTTATTCCCCAGAATCCCGCCTTAATAAAAAGACTTTAAAAAAATATTTGCATTAGTTTTAAACAAAGCTAAACTTTGAACAATCAAAGCGTAATACCTGTACCATGAAAAAAATATTTTTTTTACTTTTTATGTTTGGTGCGATGAATTCTTTTTGTCAGCAAAAAGCTTTTAAAGCAGATGTTTATGGAACGGGGCAACCGATTATTCTAATTCCGGGTTATGCCTGTAGCGGTGCAGTATGGAATGCGACGGTTGCGAGCCTGAAAGCAAATTATCAATTACATGTTCTTACTATTGCAGGGTACGCCGGTGTTCCTGCCATCGACTCGCCGATATTGAAAACCGTAAAAAATAAGTTGATACAATATGTAAAAGAAAATCATCTTAATAAACCCGTGCTTATCGGGCACGGCCTTGGTGCATTTATGTGCTTGTGGGCTGCCAGTGAAGAACCTTTACTTTTTTCCAAAATTTTATGTATAGATGGTGTTCCCTTTATTTCAGGTATGCCCAATGCCTCCATAACTGTGCAACAAATAAAAAACAACCCTTCTTACAACGCAGAAACTTTGGCAAAAAATTTTGAGAAAATGCCGGATAAAGCGTTCGCGGAAATTCAATTTAAGAAAATAAAAACCATGGTGGGTGACACAGCCCACGCACGATTAATAACTTCCTGGGCGATGGAAAGCGATCGAAAAACTTTAGGTTATACTTACGTAGAAATAGCTACTACTGACCTCAGGCAGGATATTTCTAAAATTAATATTCCGGTGTTGATATTGGGACGAACATACGGAACGAAAGAGGCATCGTTAAAAATTTTTAGTGACCAATATAAACGCCTTCCCAATAAATCAATAATTATTGCGCCCACAAAAGATTTCATAATGTATGATGATCCACTTTGGTTTCGTGAGCAGGTAAAAAATTTTCTAACAAATGATATAAAGAATTAAATCTTGTTTTATTCTTAACCGGAATTTAATTCTCTTAATCTTTTTAAATGAAAAAAATTGAAATTTCGTTTACCCATGAAGATGGCATTGTTGATGGAATTTATTTAAACGCCGGCGACCGAAAGCCTTTGGTAATCATAATTAATGGCCATAACGGTTTTTATAATTATGGCATGTTTCCTTATATACAGCAAAGCCTTGCTGTGCATGAAATTTCCAGTTATAGTTTTAATTTTAGTCACGGCGGCATCATTGGCAATTCAGATTTTTTCGATGATCTGAAGCGTTATCAAAAAAATTGTATGCGCCTCGAGATTGAAGATGTAATGTGCGTTTTGCATAATCTCTCCTCTGAAAAATTTGAAAAATTTTCTTCGGTTTTTTTACTGGCGCATAGTCTCGGCGGTGTTCCTACAATTTATTCCGCAGTTAAAGCCCTGGATGAAAACGTTGCTATTAATGGAATTATTTTAATAAGCACAGTTAGGCAACTTAATTTTTGGCCCGATGAAATGATGGAAGAATGGAAACAAAATAAAGTTTTCTATAAAAAAAATAATCGCACAAAACAATTACTTCCGCAGGGCGAAGAATTCTTAAGCGAAATTTTGAAGAGCGACACTGATTGGAATGTAGAGAAGGAAATAAAAAAATTAAAAATGCCAATCTTAATTGTTCATGGTGAAGATGATGAAGCAATTCCCGTAGAACATGGAAAAAAAATATTTACATGGATAAAAAATAACAATAAGAATTCTTCTTTAGAAATTATTCCCGGAGCTTCACATACTTTCAATACCAAACATCCTTTTGAAGGCCCATCATCGCAACTCGAAAAAATGCTGCACATGGTTGTGCCGTTTATTCAAAATAACCAATGATTTTTTAAATACCCGCAAAAAAAATCCGGCCCATTACGACCGGAAGTGTTTAGGTGCTCTGCTTAATGCCTTAAGCGTTTACTGCTTTTTGTGCGTCTCTGTATTTTTTAATAGTATCGTGCGAAGTCTTTAATGATTCTTGTTGGTCAGTGATAATCTGGCGTGTGGCTGCGCTTATTTCCGCGTCTGAACCAAGGGCTGCTCTATATGCTTTTTGGGCCGCATCTTCTCCAAATTCACATGAGTCAAGAATAGCCTGCCTGTCTTTCCCAGAAAAAGTTGCCTTCACATCCAGCCATGCACGATGAATGTCTCCACTTGTCGAAGTACCTGTGGCTGCTTCACCACCCAACGTTCCGACTTCATACGTAAGTGCTGCTGCAAACTTTCTGCTTTGATCGGCCATTTTATTAAAAATCGCCTGCAAGTCTACATCAATTGTTTTCGCTTCTTCGGCGGCATTTACATATCCTTTGGTTCTATCATTATTGATCTTTATTAAATCATTTAATACATCCGTTAATTTGTTATCTGTGTTCATAAAAATAATTTTTTGTTTTAAGATTAAATTCTAAAACTATGCCATTGTGTTAATCTAAGTAAATAGCTTTTTTTTGAATCAGGAATAAAGCAAAAGGGGGAATTTTTTCCACTAAAAAATCATTTTCATTATTCTCTTCCATATCTTCTTTATAACTTTACGCCGGAGGCGAAAACTGTAATTGTTTCATACTTTTAATACTCATTTTTATGATCGAAATTATACATGGATTACCCCCGCATGTAGCTGCGTTTAGGGCAACCGGCGTAGTAAACAGGGAAGATTATCATAAGTTGATAAACCCAATTGTAAAGAACATCGTTGCTACGTTTGGTAAGGTAAATTATATGTTGGTTATACAAACTCCTCTTAAAAATTATACGCTTGGAGCCTGGATAGAGGACGCGTCGCTAGGCTTGCGGCATCTTGCTAAATGGAAAAAGATAGCCATCGTTTCAGAAAAACAAGCAATCGTAAATTTCACAAACACTTTTGGAAAATTAAATCCGGGAGAAACAAGAGGATTTAAAATGGAAGATTTAGGGCTTGCAGAAGAATGGGTTTCGGATTTGTAAATAATAAATCCATTAATAACCTTTCACTGAGGCTTTAATTATTGAATCTTTTTGTGCTTGCGTAAGTGAGTAATCATAATGATACAAAGAAGTTTCCCAATCGCCGTAAACCGGGTTTGGCAGCACGATAAATCGATCGCCAAATTCTGCGGTTACGGAATTTACATTTTCAATCCGCTCCTGATTATTTTTCTTATCGAATAGCGAACTAAAATCACCAAGATTATCTCCCATCAACATAACTACATCATGCGTAGACGAAATAAATTGCCGTCTCGCTTCTTTAGAAGAACTGTTTACACTTGGAAATAAATGTGCCGTATCTGCATTAGGAAAATTGAATTTTTGTAGATTTTTCAAAGTAGCATCGCGTTCTCTTTCTGCACGGTTCGTTACATAAAATATTTCTATACCCTGTGATGATGCGAATTTTAAAAAGGTTAAAGCACCCGGAACTGTATCCGCATTTTCCATTAATGCCCATTGATGCCAGGACGTAGCTTCAAAATCTTTTCCTTGTAAAGTTTGATGAACTTCATAGGCGCTATTATTCAAAATAGTTTCATCAATATCTGTAATTATCGCCTTTGCCTTTTCTGTTTTTGCGAGCGATATTTCCTCAATTCTTTTATGCGCAATATTAAATGCCTGCAAACATAAAGCACGGTATTCTGCAGCGTTTTGCTGGTAGGCTGTTGCGAATATTTTTCCATCAACAACGATGTTTGTGTTGTTGATTTTTGAAGTACTCATTTTAGGTGTTACGCTGCATGAAGCAGTAATCAAAAGAATTACAAAAGGTAACTTTTTCATTGAAAAATATTTGAATACAAATTTAGCTAAGCAATGGAACTATATGATTATTTTTTACTTTTCAACCACAGCGTTTATTCTAAAACTATTCATAAGATTAATAGTTCTTACAGCAATATCACTTAATTTTATCGAGATTTTTTTAATAAATAAATAACCAAAATGGATTTTGTTGATTACTATAAAACACTTGGAGTATCAAAAACTGCTACACAGGATGAGATAAAAAAAGCCTACCGAAAACTGGCGCGAAAACTTCATCCTGATCTTAATCCGAATGATAAAGACGCTCATAAAAAATTTCAGCAAATAAACGAAGCAAATGAGGTGTTAAGTGATGCTGAAAAAAGAAAACAATACGATCAATATGGAAAAGACTGGAAGCATGCTGATCAATTTGAAAAAGCTAAACAACAGCAAGGCAGGCAAGGGTTTAGCGGCAGTCCTTTTGGCGGAGGTTCCGGCGATTACACGTATTCTTCAGGCGACGATTCTGAATTTTCTGATTTTTTTGAATCTTTATTTGGCGGATCAAAAAGCAGGAGAAGCCATGCGAAATACCGTGGCCAGGATTTTAATGCTGAGTTACACATAACTTTATCGGACGCAGCAAAAACGCATAAACAAACATTAACGATCAACGGAAAAAATGTTCGGATAACCATTCCTGCAGGCGTTGAAAATGGCCAGGTAATTCGGTTAAAAGGCTTTGGCAGCGAAGGAGTAAATGGTGGACCAAATGGTGACCTTTTAATAACTTTTGTTATGAAAAATGATACAGAATTCAGACGTGATGGAAATGACCTTCACAAAAACGAGGAAATAGATTTATACATTGCGCTGCTCGGTGGAGAAAAAACCATTGATACCTTGAGTGGTAAGATAAAACTAAAAGTAAGTGCCGGAACACAAAATGGCACGAAAGTGAGGCTTAAAGGAAAAGGCTTTCCGATTTATAAAAAGGAAGAGGAATTTGGAGACCTGTATGTGACATGGAATGTGAAATTGCCAACACATCTAACAGAAAAACAAAAGGAATTATTTACTGAACTATCGAAATTATAACTTTAAAAATTTTGCAATGGAACAGAAAGAATTAATACCCGCTAAAGATTTTTGCCTTCACCATAAAATAGAATATTCTTTCATCAGCTCGCTCGAAAACTCAGGTTTGATAAGTATTACATCGGTAAAGCGTTCTTCATATATTCATGCTGATGATCTTGATAAGTTGGAGAAATTTGTGCGGCTTCATTATGATCTTGATATAAATATTGAAGGCATTGAAACCATTAATTACCTGCTTGAAAAAATTGAAAATATGCAACAGGAACTTGTACAGCTTAGAAATAAGATCTAACTATGTTAGCAGACAAAAAACTTAAAGCATTTGTTCCAACTGTAAAATCAGCAGAGGCCAAAAAATTTTACCAGGATATATTGGGTCTAACGCTGTTATCGGAAGATAATTTCGCTTTGGAATTTGATGCCAACGGAACTAGTTTGAGAATAATAATTGTGCCTGAATTAAAGCCCCAATTATTTACTGCGGCAGGCTGGGATGTTGACGACATTTCTTCTACAGCATTTGCGTTAAGTTCAAGAGGTGTTGTTTTTGAAAAATATGGGCAACTCGAACAGGATGCATTAGGAATTTGGACATCACCGAATGGCTCAAAGGTGGCTTGGTTTAAAGATCCTGATGGAAATATTCTTTCACTATCCGAAATAAAATAAAAATTTATTTTGGTGCAAAGGGCCATTCTTTTTTAACCTTCGCTTTTATAAAATATACAATGGAGCCCAGGAATATTATAAACAACCCCCAGCCCATTAAATTACTTCCCGTAGAAATTAAAATAAACAGCCACATTATTATCGCAAGAATTATTGGCACTGGAAACAACGGCATCTTGTAAGGAAAAACAATATTATTTTTTTTTAGTCTCAAAATTAATAATCCTATTGCCTGCCCGATAAATTGTATCATAATTCGCATGGCAAGTATAGCGCTTATAACTTCTCCGAGTTTAAATAGCATGCTGAAAATAAAGGCAACACTTCCAAGAAAAAGTATAGAAACATAAGGGAATTTTTTTGTCGGGTGAAGCCTGCCAAACACTTCAAAAAATTCTCCATCCGCGGCAGCGGCATAAGGAATACGGCTATAGCCAAGCGTCGCCGAAAAAACGGAAGCGAAGGCCACCCATAGAATGAGACAGGTTACTATTTTAGCAGCAGTATTACCTGCGAGTACTTGTATAAATTCACTTACAAGAAAAGTACTGTTTTTCGCATGTTGCCATGGAATTACACCTACAACACTTATGTTCATCATTAAATAAAAAATGGAAATTCCTGCAATAGATATAAACATGCTCCTCGGTATATTTTTAGAAGGATTTTTTATTTCACCTCCCAAATGACAAATGTTATAATAGCCCAAATAACTGTACACAGACTTAACACTTGCGAAACCAATCGCCGTAACAAATGCATAGTCTAAGGTTAGCCCGGAATTGATATTTTGTATGGGCGCTAAAAAATTACCGTGCGCAATGCCGCCGCCAATTATCCAGAACATGGTAATGATAACGCCGCTCCAGAGGAAGATGCTTATCTTACCGATAGCTTCAATTTTGCGATATAATAAGAAAATAATAAGAACAACTACGGCGCCACTAACTACTTTTTCCGTAACGGGAGTTAGAGGAATGAGGTAAGAAAAGTATTTCGAAAATCCGATTGCCGCAGAAGCTATTACAAGAGGAGCCTGAATCATTGTTTGCCAGACAAATAAAAAACTCATCATTTTACCTGCACCATTCTTTCCATAAGCTTCTTTTAAAAAATTATATGAACCTCCCGCTCTTGGAAAAGCGGCGCCAAGTTCGCTCCATATCATTGCATCAACAATGGAAAGAAATGCCCCTGCAATCCATGCATATAAAAAATAAGGGCCGTTCATCATGCCAATAACCATAGGCATTGTTATGAAAGGGCCAATGCCCACCATATCGGTCATATTAATAGCTGTAGCCTGGGCAAGGCCAAGCCTTCTCTCTAAAGCATGATCCGGCATGTATAATAAGGTTGTATAAAAATCAGGTGTAAAGAAATTATTAAGGTGTAAAAATACAAAAGCATGATAAAGAAGCTATTCATTTATCATGCTCAATAAATTTAGTCTGCAAAAAGCTCAGAGAAAATTATTTTCGTCTGCGCTTGGCCCGTAACTTCCCGGAATGGGTACATCCAACAATCTCAAATAAACACCCAATTGGGCGCGGTGATGAATTTGCTGACTCAGCGACATTTTTATTACATCAATTTTTGGATCGCTGCTAATTATCTTTTCGCCGTGCCGTAAGGTCCATGGCTTATTCAATAATGCTTCATTTTCTGGAACCAAGGTAGATAAGCCTTCCTGGTAGCGCTTTTCAAAATACGCCATCAGGTCTTTATTATTGTTAATCTCCGGTTGAACATAAGGATCGGCAAAATCCAACTGATCAGAAGTAAAGGTCATATGTATCCAGCCCGGCAAATCAGCGATATGCGTTACGAGGCGCTTGATGTCCATACTTTTTTCATGAGGCTTGTAATCAAACTTATCATCCGGAAC